>JAYTVL010000217.1:0-22949 GCA_043744075.1 Pirellula sp.
AAGGCCCTCAGCACCGAAAAATAAAACCGCTTTCCAAAACCTTTACGCAGGCGGTAGTTATGAAAACATGAACGGTATTGGGGTTAAACAAGTCGCAAGGGCCGCCAGCCGCCGCAGGCTAAACAAGCTCTGTTGCATAAGAATAGGCTAACCTAGGTGTGTCAGCCTGTAACAATCGAACCGCGAACCGCGGTGGTTCCGTCCTCCATCTGTTCCAGATACGTTCCCATTTTCCGGAATTTGTCGTAACGGTCCGTCGCCAAACTCGCTGGGTTGACTTTGACGAGCTGGTCGAGTGTTTTGGTTAAGTAAGCTTTTAGGCGGGCGGCCATCTGACGCGGATCGCGATGCGCACCACCAATGGGTTCTTCGATTACATCATCTATGACGCCTAACGTTGCCAAATGCGATGAAGTAAACCTTAACGCATCTGCGGCTTTTGACGCAAACTGGTGACTCTTCCAAAGAATCCCTGCACAACCCTCCGGACTGATTACGGAATAATAAGCGTACTGGAGCATGGCGATTCGGTTGCCAACTCCGATCCCAAGCGCACCGCCAGATCCACCCTCGCCAATCACTACGCAAATAATCGGAGTCTTGAGCTGACTCATCAAAAACATACTCTCTGCAATCACTTGTGCTTGGCCACGTTCCTCTGCGCCAATTCCCGGATAAGCACCAGGAGTATCAATGAAGCAAATGATCGGCAGTCCGTATTTCTCTGCCAGCTTCATCTTGGACATCGACTTTCGATAGCCCTCCGGATGGGCGCAGCCAAAATGACAAGCCGCTCGCTCTTTATACGTCCGTCCCTTCTGGTGGCCAACGACCAACACTTTGTGCCGGCCCAGTTTTGCAAAACCGGTCAACATGGCTCGATCGTCACCAAAGAACTTGTCACCGTGCAATTCGATGAACTCATCGAAGGCTAGGTTCAAATAGTCTTTTGTGTACGGTCTGTCCTTGTGTCGCGAGACTTGCACGATTTGCCACGGAGTTAAGCCGGCATAGATACTGCGAGTTGTTTCAGTCCACTTTCGACGAAGCTGCCGAATTTGCTCCTGCTCGGCTTCGGTGTGGCTGTCGTTTTTTTCAAATGTTCTCAGCTGGATTTCTATATCCAATATCGGCTGCTCGAACTCAAATCCTGGCGCGGTTGTTTCCATAGTTCTTGTTAGTACTTAGCTAGCAATTGTGTGTTGTATTAAATCGCAGGTGCTAGCCGCGTTTCTATTCGCAATTCTTTGCGTCGCGGCTAGCACCCGCAGCACAGTTTTTATGCTGGATCGTCCATTCTGCCAGCCGTAGGAAAATCGTCGAAGATAGAGACATCTGGGATCCTCGGTGGTTTCTTGAAAATTGGGGTTTTGCCTACTTCCTTCAACACATCCCACATATTCTGCTGCCGATCTTCCTGACGTTTTGATAACATTTTTTTAATTAGGTTATTGAACTCAGGCGTTATGTTGTCGTTGGTAACCAAGGCCGAAGGAGGCGTTGCTGACAAATGCTTGCTAAGCAATTCGTTTGGAGAACTGCCAGTGTAGGGGACTTTGCCAACACAAAGTTCGTACAACATACAGCCCATGGAATAGATGTCGCTTCGTTGATCCACGTTTTGGCCGCGAATCTGCTCAGGTGACATATAGGAACGAGTGCCTTCGACTTTGTTGCCCGAACCGAAGAGTTTTGCCAGCCCCGATTTGATCTTTTTAGAAATCGTGAAGTCGATAAGCTTGACCTCGAATTCGCGACTGAGCAGCAAATTATCTGGCTTGATATCGCAATGAACAAATCCTTTCGAGTGAAAGTAATACAATCCTTCGCAAACCTGTTCGATGATGCTCGATAGCTTGTAAGCGATAGGTTCAGGCCCCCGGCGGAGAGCTTGCTTTAAATTGATTTCACTGAATAGCTCGAGAACAATAAATGGCGTTTCAGCGTCTGTTTGGTACTCGATCACTTTGATAATGTTTTTGTGATTTAGCGATTTAGCGATTTCGTATTCATGTTTGAGGAACCCAATTTCCTCTTTGTTTCCTCGCTGTTCTGGACGCAGAACTTTCAGCGCATAACGCTTTTCACCGTCGTCACGAATGGCCTCCCAGACTTGACAAGTGCTGCCGAGACGAATCATTCGCGTAAGGCGATAGGGGCCGAGGAAGTCTCGAACTTTAACCATAATGAGTCTTCGTGTTGGAATGCTGGGTTGGAATGTTTTAGCGCCCCATGCCCTGCTCCGCTGGATTTCTTGCGAAAAGCAGTTTCTGCATATTTCGACTAACAGAATCACTTGCCAGGAACGCTGGATCAGGCATTACTATACGCAAATTCGGTGCGACCGGAAAGGTTTAACATGCAGTTCGCACAGATGTTTAACCGCTCGAGGCCCCAAAGCCTCGAGCGCGGGCGCTGTAAAAATGGCATGACGAGGTCAGGTGGTTTCTGAGTTGGATACGTGTCTTGGCCCGCCAGCCGCTGCGCGGGTTAAACAAATCGCAATGGCCCGCCAACCGCTGCGCGGGTTAAACAAATCGCAGGTCGCTGCTGTTTAACGACTAGCCCAATACTTAAAGGCCTTGCGCTGTAATCTTCTGACGTACTTTTCTGCCTGCTCGCCCTTCCATTCACCCCGATAGCTCGTACGGCCTGCCCACCAGCCGTCGCCTGGCAATCGGTCACTACCTCGAACTACTAACACCGCTAATTCGGGCTCGCCATTTACCCTCCCCCGTTCCTCAACTTCACCAAGAACGCGACAGAGCTCGCGCATCTTCGGTCGAGTAAAAGTTGTTCCAAGTGCGATTAGTGCCTCCGAATAGCTGATATCGGTCTTGTTCTTTGCGGACTGAATTAGCAGCTGTTCAACGATGTCCAACTGAATCATGCTCGTTCGATTAAGGCAAGGAAAGAATATACGCGATCAAATCCGCCATACTTTGCATGTCAATTTGACTTTCCAGCCCCTCCGGCATCAGAGATAACTTCGAGGACTTCATTTCAGAAATATCGGCTCTCGCCACCATTTCCGAGACGTTCTCTCCTTTCACCAGTGTCACGCTCGCCTCCGATTCGTTGGAAATCATTCCCGTTACAATCCGTTCGTCGTTCGTCAAAACGGTGTAGTTGACGTACTGCGGATTCACCTCGCGATTCGGCTCGATGACGTTTTGCAAAATCGCCTCAGCTCCCCGAAACTTATACGCCGCAATGTTAGGAGCCAACTCGAATCCGACACTCTCTAGCCGATGACAGGCTGAGCATGACTTAGCGAAAATCTGCTTGCCTCGGACTTTGTCGCCAGCCATCGATCGTGACGCTTGGTAACGCTCAAGGATTTCTTGCCTATTGCCTATGTTGGACGATTTCATCGCAATCGCAACCGACTGCTTGATTTTTGGATCTTTGTGGTTTCGCAAGTTAGCGAGCCGAGCTGGATCCAGATCAGTCAGTGCGAATCCCCCCTGCCCTACCCTTTCCAGCATCGCCTCAATCCATGCCGTTCGAGAAAGGACCACGTCCGACGCAGCCAATCGCAAACGTGGGCTTAGGTTCGGCCAAACGGTAAAAATTCGATTGGCCACTTCAAGCGATTGGTATTGCATCAATGCACGCGTTGCCGCTTCCTGTACCGGTTGCGGTATTCGCTGGTCGAGCAAGCCGGCTAGCATAGGAATATCCGTGTCCAATTGTTCCCATCGCAACAACTCAATGGATTCGATCTTCTGTTCGAGTGGGGTAGCTTCGACCAAGCATCGAGCTCTCGCGTCACGAACAAGCCTGTCCCGTTCCCAACTCAGCTTGGGCAATTTCGCGAACATTTTTTCACGCAACGAAGCATCATTGAAGCGACTCTGTAAAGCATTGATCAAGCCGATACACAATTGTCGAGTCTGTTCTTGGTTCGGCATGTTGCCGATTTGCTTGTCCAGTTGCTCTAGCTGATCCGATGTTGACTGTGCGCCGGCAAGCTTAGCGACAGATTGCCAAACCGAAGGTGCTTTACCCCCCTGCCCTGCCCCGATTTGATTTTCAACGCTGCTGCCGATTTGCCCCCCCTGCCCTGCTCCGAGCAGTTCCAGGGCTGCAATCGCATTCGATCCTATCGCGTTTAGGCTGGCCGCATTCAGCCATTTGTCCTCCTGTGACAATGCTATCAACCGAAGAGCAATCGCGATTCGGTCTTTTTCTGAAAGACTAAAACGGCTCAACGACAGTCCCAACTGCAGTCGCACCTTCGGATCTGGATCATTTCCGAGGGCAAGGAGTTTTTCAATCGTTCTAGGTGAATCAAGCTTCGCATTTTCGCACGATCGAATCGCCCATTCGCGAACCCTTGGGTTTGGGTCGTCAAGCGCGCTCAGCGCGGCCCCCTGCCCTGCCCCGATGCTTGCAAGGACTCCCAACGCATGAATGCGGGCCAACGGTGACGCAGACGACTTCACAAGTCGCGTGAGTTCTTCGGTCGCATTACGCACCGTCTCAGCGTTTCCGTGAACGACTAGACGTTCATACAGAAGCCGCGAGGCTGTATCGCGATGCCAACCGTTCGTATGTTCGAGCGTTGCAATCAACTCTTTCATCGATGCATCGCGAAGTTTCGGTTGTAACGGACGTTTGAAATTGGCGGGCACAACTCGATAAACTCGGCCACGATCTCTGCCGCTCGTTAAGTCCAAATGCTGCTTGATCTCTTCAGGAAGGGATTTTGGATGTTCGATCACTTCTCGATAGACGTCAGCAATGTACAACGTTCCATCGGGAGCGTTGGCGAACTGGACTGGTCGAAACCAAATGTCGGTCGAGGCGACAAATTCCGATTCTTTATCGATACGTTCACCGATCATCGATGTGCCGCGATCAGAAAGTTTTTTGCGATGGACAAGATTGCTTCCGACATCACAGACGAAGGCGATTCCATGCATGTCTTCTGGAAAGGCGTTTCCGCGATAGATCGTGGCTCCGGTCGCACCTGTGAAATACCCCGAAGCGCGGCCGCCACCCTCGATCGGTCCGGGGACTTGATTCTGGACACGCAATCGAGTCCGCACCGTTCGCCAAGGTTCAACGGGACTGATGCGATACACGGCTGCTTGGGGACCATCAGCGGCAATGCTTTGTCGCGATGGCGGCAACGGGATGTTGCTCTTGGCGGACACGTACCGATCCGCGTAAAGGTGTAGTTGCAAGTGATCACTATTTGAACAAGCAAAGCGTCGTCCCCAGTCGTCAAAGGACATACCGTGCTGACCGCCACCGCTTTCGGGTCGCAGTTCAAGCGTCTTGGGATCAAAGGAAAAATCGCGTCCGCTCAAAACAAGCTCACCTCGTTCAGGGGCTGAGGGTGTTAACACCTTCCCACCTGAACTGCTGGTCTGACAATAAATTCGATTATCGATTCCCCAGCAAAAGCTATTCAAAAGTCCTTGAACATTTTGGCGGCCAAAGCCAGTGAAGACCTTTTTTTGTACATCGGCTTGCCCATCCCCGTCTGTATCTTTGCAATACCAAATGTCAGGCGCAGCAGCTACGAAAACTCCACCGTCGTAACAGATCACACCGGTCGGCCACGAAAGATGATGGGCAAAGAGTGTGCTCTTTTCGTATCGACCATCGTTGTCGGTATCTTCGAGCATCCGCACGTTTCCCAGGAAATCTTTGTCTTCTTCGGAATAGTCGCACATTTCAACGACGAACATGCGTCCGTTTTCATCAAAAGACATTGCAACGGGGTCTCGAACGAGCGGTTCGGCCGCAGCCAATTCCATCTTGTATCCATCTTTGATCTGGATCGTAGCAATGGCTTCGTTTGGCTCTTTTGGTGGAATACGGGGAAGTTCATCGGCATAGCTTTGTTTTGCTTTCGGCGCCTCCTGGGCAATCGCAATAATTTGGGGCAAGCCAATTGCGACTACAGAACAAAAACAAGCAATGCTAGTAGATAGGTTACGTGGCATGTTGGGTTCAAAGCTGGGGGTTGGTTCTTGAGAAATTGGACGGATGCAGTTTACCGGTCTTCAGCATTCTAGTTGCGCTTCCACCTGAAAAACATCCTACGTACGGCCCTGCTCTGCCCTGAGCAATGCAAAAATAGCGAATCCAGTGAACCGTGGTCGCTAGCAAAATCTCAATCACTTTGCGATTTCGTGAACCTGTGTGCTTAATCCCTGAGCCCAAATTGTTAGTTAAAGCAAGTTTCACCCCCCTGCCCTGCCCCGCATAGTATCATGTGCCAAATGTTTGATGGTATGTGTGTGTCGAATGCAGAAAGAAGACTAAAATGGACTTACACTTGAAAGATCATTCCGCCGTTATTGTAGGTGGAGCCAGCGGAATTGGGCTTGCCGCCGCCGAGTGCTTTGCCGCCGAAGGGGTTCAGGTTTCTATCTGGGATAGCGCTGCAAACACCGAACAAGTCGCCGAAGCCATCGCAACACGATTTCAAGTTCGAACCGTCGGAATATTGGTCGACGTAACCGACGAACAGTCGATTATGGAAGCAATACCAAAGACTACAGAGTCGCTAGGCCCGATCAACCATCTAGTGCATGGTGCAGCCATTGGTTCTGGCAGGTTTGGATTCCCATTTACGAATCTTGTTCCTGCCGACTGGTTGCGAACTTTGGAAGTCAACGTCATGGGAATGGTCCACGTTGCTCATGCAATCGCGCCGCATATGATCGATAATCGTAAAGGAACGATGATCTTTTTGGCCTCTGTCGCCGGCCAAATCGGATCCCAAACCGACCCGCCTTACAGCGCGAGCAAAGCCGCAAACATCAACTTTTCACAATGCCTCGCAAAGGACCTGGCGCCACACGGAATACGCGTCAATACAATCTGTCCCGGAATGGTCCGCACGCCGTTGAACCGGTCTGTTTGGCAAGCATGGTTTGACCAAACGCCAGAAGTAGACCAGCTTAGCTACGAAGAATGGACGGATCGAAAAATCAGGTCTGTCGTCCCGTTGAGGACATGGCAATCACCTGCGGACATTGCCAACATGATTGTCTTCCTATCATCGGATCGGGCCGCTCATGTGACTGGGCAAACAATCAATGTCGACGGCGGATTCGTCATGCATTGGTAGCTTTACCAAAAGAGCAGCCTGATCGATGCAGCGCCAGTCAGTACCAAGATGAGGCTATCAAAAAGTCGCTGAGGAATTCTGCGAATAATAAGCGATCCCACCCATAGCCCCAACGCGATCAAGGGAATCAGCATTGCATTGAGCGCGAGTGTGTCGAGTCGAATTAGTCCGAGGCTCAAGCTAAAGGGAACCTTCACAATGTTCAGAAGCAAAAAGAACCAGGCAGCCGTCCCTACAAATTCCATTTTGGGTAGTCTAGTCGCCAGCAAATACAAACCAAACACGGGGCCTGCGGCATTGGCAAGCATGGTTGTCAGTCCGACGAGTGTCCCCATAGTCCAAGCAAACCATGTCGCGTGAGGTACATCTGCCAACCATTTTTCTTTCCACAGCCGAATGATTTGCAACAGCGTGAGGACAAAGATAATCGCGCCAATCAATGAACGATAATAGGCTTCCGGAAGTCGAAACATTAAAATCCACCCGATTACGACCCCGACTAAAGTTGGGGGCATCATACGACGAACAAAGCCCCAATTCGCATGCTTTCCGTAAACCGACATTGCGAAGATATCGCCCGCTATGAGCATTGGTAAAACGACGCCTGTCGAGTCTCTTGCACCAAAGACAAACGCAAATAAAATGACATGAACCATACTCACACCGGAGAAACCACTTTTGGTAATTCCAATACCAAAAGCTGCGGTGGCTAACAACAGCCAATCGGTCACGCTGTGGTGGGCCATTAGGACACGATCATCTCGTCTAATTGATTTAGAAAGGCTCTCAACGCCCTTGCGCGATGGCTGATCGCACGTTTGACCCCTAACCCCATTTCTGCAAAAGTCTGATGGTACTCTACGATTTCAAATAACGGGTCATACCCAAAGCCACCTGCACCTCGCAACTCTGTCAAGATTCGCCCCCAACATTCCCCTTGCGTCTCGATGTGTATCCCGCCCGCCGGATCGGACAATACAATGGTTGAGACATAATAGGCCCGACGTTTCTCCGTGGGTATCGACTGCATTTCTTTGAGAAGTAGCGCATTGTTGGTTTGGTCGTTGGCTTCGGGACCAGAAAATCTCGCGGAATAGATTCCTGGCCGACCACCCAGCTCGGGAACACAAAGCCCACTATCCTCGCCAATCGCCCACATTCCACGGTGTCGGGCCTGTGAAATCGCTTTGAGGCGCGCGTTTTCGAGAAACGTTGCCCCGGTTTCATCGACGTCAAAGACATCGGAGAAATCTCCAGGTACTTTAATTTCAAATCCGCGAGGCTCGAGCAATTGAATTAGCTCGACAATTTTCTTGCGGTTATTCGTTCCCAAATACAGCTTTTTGCATTGGGCAATCTCGTGCTTCATACTATCGCCTAAAAGAATGGGTTGTCGCGTGCTCGTTGGGGAACTTTGAGAAAGGATTCGGCGATTTTGAGGTCTTCTTTCGTCGTAATCTTGATATTGGTCTCTGGGCCTTCTACGCATAGTACTGAAACACCACTCTGCTCGACGACTTGCGAATCATCGGTCGGCTTGCCCTTCATCTTCGCGTACGCCGACTTCAAGATACTTGCCGTGAACAATTGAGGTGTTTGAGCTTGCCAAAGTCCCTCGCGAGGAATGGTCTCGACGATTTGGTCCTTATTGCTGCAACGCTTCACCGTTGCGCGAATGGGCGAGGCCAAAATCGCAGCACCCGTTCGATCGGCAGCTGCAATTAAAGTGTCAAACGACTGCTTGGTCAGGCAAGGCCGAGCCGCATCATGTACGCCGATCAATTTTATTTCCAGCCGTACCTTTTCGAGTGCATTGCGGATGCTGTGGTACCGCTCCTCACCTCCCAATACGATTTCCACACCCAGCATCGAGAGATTGCCAGAGTACTTTTCAATTACCAACTCCTTGTCTTCGGGGGAAATGGCCATAATGATTTGCGCTACGCGAGGATGCTCGGCGAAAAGCTGAGCGCTGTGTTGCCACACGGGTTTACCCGATGCGAGTGTGAAGACCTTTTTGAAATACGGATCTTTAAATCGAGAACTCTTGCCAGCCGCCGCAAGGATAATTGCAATGTCTTTCATACGAACTCTTGGGAATTTTTTAGGGCGAGTGAAGCTATTTCGTGATCAAACGTATCGGCGATGATTTTTCCGTCACGCAGGACAATATTGCGGCGTGCGTTTCGAGCAACGGAAACATCATGCGTTACCAAAATGACAGTAATGTTTCTTTCTTCATTAAGCTTACGAAACATGTCGATCACTTCGCGGCTCGTTTTAGAATCCAGGTTCCCAGTGGGTTCATCACCCATCAATATCGATGGATTCGTTGCTAGAGCCCGGGCAATTGCCACCCTTTGTTGCTGCCCCCCAGAGAGTTGGCCAGGATGATGATCCAGCCGATCGGACAACCCGACAAGAGCAAGCATTTCTTTCGCGCGGTCCCGCCTTTGCTTTGCGGATACCGCTGCCCCGTACATCAATGGCAGCTCTACGTTTTCTAGAGCCGACGTCCTCGCCAGCAAATTAAAGTTTTGAAAGACGAAACCGATATGTTCATTGCGAATTCTCGCCCGCTGGTCATGCGTCATGTTGACAACCTCCTGACCGCTGAGCAAGTAACTGCCTATAGTCGGTCGGTCCAAACATCCGAGGATGTTCATTAATGTAGATTTACCCGATCCGCTGGGACCGATGAGCGCGGAATACTCGCCTCGTTCCATATTGAGGTCGATGCCGTCCAGCGCCCGCACTTCAACTACGTCAAGCTGGTAGATCTTCGAGACGTTCCTTATCTGGATTAGAGATCCCGGTGAAGTGCTTACTGTGGTGTTCATGACGAACGGCTAGATTGCCTCCGGTCCTCGTTCGCCAGTTCGAATACGAATGCAGTCGTCCATAGGCAGAACAAAGATTTTTCCATCACCGATCTGCCCTTTTTCGCCAGTCTTCGCACCCTTGAGGATTGCGTTGATCGTTGGTTCAACAAATTCGTCGTTGACTGCGATTTGAAGCTGAACTTTTCGAAGAAGATTGACGGATACGTCATGGCCACGAAAAGCGGTTTTTTGTCCTTTTTGCCTTCCAAAACCAAGGCAATCCAAGACGGTCAAACGAAAAACCTCGACTTCGGTCAAGGCCTCCTTGACCTCCTCCAATCGGCTTGGTTGCACGATTGCTATAATCAATTTCACGTTTTTTCCTGACGTATTTGGGCGACCCGACAATGCGATTCAGTTTAGGGCGTCGATCACAACATGGGTCGAAAACCGTGGGCTAGCGCCCTGCGGCTAATCAGCCGGAACGCGCTAGCGTCCGGTTCAGCCCGACTTATGATCGACCCCCAGCTAGATTGTCATCGCAAAAGGGAAGCGATTCAAGGCGGCTAGGGTGCGTTCATTCTCATCGGGGTCAGAATCGTGCAGAAAGACCCACTGACCAGCCTCGAAAAAGTTGATCATCGCCCGTTCTTATCGAAAACTGTGACGGTTGGGAATTGTACGCGAGACGCTGGTCGGCAGCGGTCGCCAATCCCGGAAAGTACCACCACTCGTACCCACCAGTCGCAACAATGTTTTGCGAAATTCGATAGTTTACCAGCCCGCTCATTTCAAACATAGAATTCAAGTGAAAACCACTTTCACCGGCGCCCATCAGCGTTGTGACACCATCCCCGGCGTTCAAGGAACCAGACGCAAAATTCCCGTAGAGCCCAATCGCGGTCGCAAAGCCAACGGTAAGCCGCTGACTGATAGGTCGAAACAGGTTCATTCCCATTTGGCCACCGGCGAGGAAGTTATTCGTTTCTAGTCGAAAGGAACTGCTGGACGCTCCTTTCGTCGACTCTAATCGATATCGTTCTGCATGATCAAAAAGTCGAAGCCCGCCATAGATCATGGATAACTCGTCGCCAGACCAGCAGCGATTCAATTCATAGGATGATAAACGGACTCCATGGAACTGCCGATGGCGATCCGCTCCATCAAATGAAGACGCAATGGCTGCGGGCAAACTGGAATTCACCGGACCAATTGATATGGACTGTCTATCCCAATGAAACGGACCTGTAAACTTGAACTCAATGCGATCCATTTTCCCCAGAAGCCTCGAAACTGTGTAGCGACCAGCGACATCTTGATCGAATCGGCTCAGCCCTTCTCCCTGAGAATAGGGACCGACGGAATCGTTACCGCGTCGGAAGCCAATCGTTTCGTATCCAACACAGAAGTTCGGAAGCGTTGGATCAAGCCCCCAACGGTCTCGCCAGCGAATGGCTTTTGTCTCCAATTGAGTCTGAGGAGTTGGTAGTGTTGTCGGAAAGAGCTGTTGGGGCGGAATCGCGATACCGCTTCCGATTGTCGGTGACACTGTCGAAGTGGCTTCAGGCGATTCGAACTGGGCCGTAATAACGTTATTAGAGGAAAGTCCTTGTTCCTTCGGCGAAAATGCCGCTTGCGTTGTCGCTCGTTCCGGATCTTTTTCCGAGGACCTAGCTGTTCCTGGAGGAAACGCTGGAAGAGAAGGCTCGGCCGGTAGGCTTCCTGGAGGAAGCCAGTTCAAGAAGGCCTCTGAACTAATGGCTGCGGGCGTTTTTTCGTACGAATCCTGTGCAAAACCTTTTACGCACGAACTTGCCATTGACAGGAACACTATTACTAGCTCGACAGTCAGTAGTCGTGCTCGCAGGCAAAGTCGTTTGCAGCGTGGGTACATCGCATACCTCAGGTGCAGCTTGGTGTTCAATTAGTTTGACACCGTCAGTTTGTCTTTAACAGGAACAAGATAGAGTTTACGAACCAGTTCTAAAATGCGTCTTGCGGACTCTTCGCTGTCTGTCGTTCCTCGCACTTCAAAAGAACCATCATCTTTGCTCACAATGTTGACATCGGATCGAGGAAACCCTTGGGCGATCACCTGTTTAATATTGTTAACATCACTCCGAGTGGCTTGCACTTTGCTCCAAGGCTGCGAAACATTGACGCGAATTACTCGTGGTTTGTTTCCAAGATCGGATGTCCAAATTTGAACCAAAGTTGTCCCAACTTGATTACCAACCAACGAAACAGTACGTTCGCTGTGCAGTGCCTTGCATACGCTTTCGTCCTGCACCGCGACTGCAACGAGTTTGCCAGAAAGGTCGATTGTGGTTGCTCCTAGGCACTCCAATTCAACCGCCGCTATTGACGATTGTTTTGACGCGCGGGAGTCAAATCTTCGACTCAGATTAGCAGTGGATAGACCAGACGCAGATGTACTCGTTTGGTTTTCAATAAAGAGCGATTCGCTGCTCTCACTTATTGACTGCGATTCGAAATTGTCTGTGAGGGATGCCTTTACGGGGGAGTTCAAATTTTTGGACGGCTTGGAACTTGGACCAGAACGCCCGATTGAAAAGAATTGCTGACCAGCTGAATCCATTTCAACCGGTGGAACGTATTCATCGGACGGCTCGGTTGATGAGAGCAACTCCAGATTGGTCGATTGCGCTAGGGAAACAGTGTGTGCCAGCTGTGTCGGCTTCGATTTAACCAACTCCGGTGTTCGGCTCTTCGGTTCTTTCCCGTTGTAACTTTCAGCCATAACGAGAGGGATCTGTTCGCTAACGCCGTCGACAACTGAAATGCGGACTGCATTTTGTGATGAAGTCAATGCGGATTGCTCGGCAGTTTCTTGTGGTTTCTTTGAAGACTTTTCAAGCACAAATGCGGGCATCTTGGCCGGTTGGCTCATCAAATGCGGTTGTACAACTCGAATGTCGACCAAATCTGGTCCAGCAACGATTGGGTTCGAGACTGGCGCGCCGGTCTCGAAGGTGCTCTGAATTGGCGAATTCTCTTTTCCGCCTTCGTTCTTGCTAAAATTCACGACCAGCTTTCCGGTCGGACTTTTCGCGTATGCGTCGGGCATACGGGGAGGCGCTGCCAAATTCGAGAATCCCGATGTCGACTTGGTGTCGCTGGGTGCGAAGGTGATCGTTGGCAGCGACGAAGAGGGTGAAGTCAATGTAGATGACGGCAACGTCGCCGTTTCGGTAGAAGACTGAATTGACAATGCTAGAGGAAGCATTGGTGAAGATGGCAACGGAAGCAATGCGGTCGTGTTCTCTCTGGCAGATGTTGTTTCCATCGAAGCCTTTGGCAACTTCCAGGTAGGGTTGATCATTCGAATTCCGACGGCTTTCACGCCGGGAACATCGCTCATTTTTTCCACTGGCGGTTTGACGGGTCGGTCCTCTCCGAACAACGTAAAGGCGTTGTACCCAACAAATGCAGTTGCGGCAATCGCCATAGCTAGAATTCGACGTTTTGCTCGCTTTTGTATGATGTTGATTCGATTGCTGTGCATTTGGATTGCCCTTGGCTTCTACTGTTAGACGTACCGAAACGACTTCGCCGTTTCCGGAATCGCCATTGCTCATTTGTATCGGCTTTGGGGCTAAGCGGAGTTGAGCGAATATAACGCTTGTAACAAGGACAAAAGCTTTTTTAGATAGCATTCGCGGTTTATCCAGCGCCCACGATCTCCGCTAGTCGCTCCGATCGGTTAAACATCGCCCGCGACCTCCGCTAATCGCTCCGTTCGGTTAAACATCGCAAGCGACCTTGATTCGGCTTCTTTCCTGCGTATAAACTGCTGGAATGGCAAAGATACTGCTAGCTTACTGCGTTCCAACTGAGCCGGTCCTGCGTCAGATCCCGAGAAAAACCGCGAGCTGGTGTCTCCACGAATTCTCGTTGGCTCATTCAGGGGAAGCAGTTGATGCGTGGGTCGTTTACGACAATTTGCTAGAACCTGAAACCATCTCGATAGATCGTCGTCGCACCATGCTGGTAACTGGGGAACCACCTAGCGTACGAAGATATCGCTCTGGCTTTACGAGCCAGTTTGGCTGTATTCGCACAAGCCATGAGGCCATATTGCACCCAAATGTCGTACGAGGACACGAAGCCCAACCTTGGCATTACGGACTGCATCCTTGCCAATCCCATTCCCAAGTATTGGACTACGATACTCTTGCTTCGTTTACACCACCCGCAAAGACAAAACTATTAAGTGTTATTGCGAGTAACAAAGTGGTTACTGACGATCATAGGCAACGATTGCGATTTGTCGAGCAACTCAAGTCTGCCTTTGGCGATCAGATCGATGTATTCGGACGCGGAATACGTGATATGCCGGACAAGGCAGATGCAATATGGAACTACAAATACCACATCGCAATGGAAAATGATCATTCCGAACACTATATGTCTGAGAAACTACCTGATTGTTTCTTAGGATGGAGTTTTCCATTTTATTCAGGCGGGATCTATGCAGATGGCGCGTTTCCCAAGAGGAGCTTTGCCCGAATCGATATGTACGAACCAGTTCGATCGATCGAAACAATTCGAGCACACATTCAATCTAGCTCGTATGAGACGAATCTTGAATGGATTGACAAAGCTCGCACGCTGGTACTAGATGAACTGAACCTATTCGCTGTTCTCTGCAAAGCCTATGACTCGATGAACTCGAGAGTTCCCGAGCACCATCCAAGAAAGGCAACGAAGACAACATTGCTTCCAAAAAAGAAATCTGTGCGATTGAGCTTACGCAGGCTCATGCAAGCGATAGCTTTAGTAGCTTAGGCTTCCAGCCTGAGATTCCTGGACTATCCCTCACAGGCAAGATGCCTATGCTACGTTTAGAAACAGAAGGGGTGATTAAGATCGTGAGTAAACCAACTGTTTCCGTCGTATTACCCGTTTACAATGGTGGGAAATTCCTTGCGGCTGCTATTGGTAGCATCGTGGACCAATCGTTTCAAGATTGGGAGTTGATCTGCGTCAATGACGGCAGTACCGACCAAAGTAGCCTAGTTCTCGACTGGTTTGCAAACCGCGATCCCAGGATTCGAGTTGTCCACCAAGCAAATAGCGGCGTGGTTTCAGCAGCAAATCACGCTCATCAACTGGCCCAAGCGGACCTCGTTTGCCGCATGGATGCAGATGACATTTCGATGCCAGACAGATTGCAGCAACAAGTGGATTTCATGCAAAGCAATTTGGACCACGTTGCCGTCGGCGGAGCGATTCTTGAAATAGATTGTGACTCCGAACCACTCGGAATTCAAACACTCGCGAACGATCATGAAACAATCGTCAAGAGAATGCTTAGTCGCGGTCCAGGGCTTTTTCAACCTGCGAGTATCATGCGGGCGGATGCATTCCAGAGAGTCGGTGGATTTCGTCCCAAATACCAGTGGATTGAAGACCATGATTTATGGCTCAGGATGAGCCAAATCGGACGCCTTGGAAATACAAACGAATTGGTCCTTTGCTACCGAATACATGCTTCAAGCTGTACTTGGACCATGGCTAACAGACGTTCCGACCTCATGACTATGCTGATACGAGAGGCCCTACTTGATCGTGAAATGCCAAGTCTTGAACAACGGTTTACGTCACCCCCTTCGCGTTCTATTGCTGGACCAGGAAAGTGGGCTCGAAAGGCTGTCCGTGGCGGGTATCCTCGAACTGCTTTAAAACATTTGAAAAGGCTCTGGAAAGAAAATGGGCTTACATTGTATTCGATGCGAATGTTTGCCGAAGTTGGCCTAAGACTACCTTCTGCTGCAAACTTGAATCGCAAAATCCCCAACTCGGTTCGAGTTCCCAATGAAGACAAGTGGAATACGATCGCTGAAACTTGTTTAACCCGCGAAGCAGCTGGCACGCTGGACGCAATGCGACTTGTTTAACCCGCGAAGCGGCTGGCACCCCTATCGACTTCGGCTTGACAAGCGTTTGCTGGATGCCCGCAATCTCCGCTAATCGCTCCGATCGGTTAAACGAGCTTCAAGTACTGTCACGTGTTTAACCCGTGCGCATTCGCTTGATCATCCATCGACTGGGATCGATCACAACATGGGCCGCAAACCGTGGGCTAGCGCCCTGCGGCTAATCAGCCGCGGGCGCGCTAGCGTCCGGTTCAGCCCGACTTATGATCGACGCCAAACAACTCTCGCAAATCCGCGATGCTCCACAAACACATCGCTTTGTCCGAGTACTTTCCTTCATCCTGAGTGCATCCCTCAAGGATACTATCAAGCGGCGCGGGTAAATTAAAGGGAGCCAACCGCAAATGAAGAGGTTGCCATCTGCCTGTGAGAATATCGTCGTTGGTCATTCGATCGACAAAAGATGTTGTTAATAGAAACTTGGCCGGACTAGCGGCAATGTTTCCTAACGCTTGATGGATATGCCCGAACGAGAAATGAACCAGACAATCGCGACACATGATCAGATCCACTTCGGGAAGGGCATCTGTCAATAAATCGATACAAGCAAATCGAATGTTCGGGCAAGCGTAAGTGCTTTCATTCTGTGCGATCAGATCGGGAACGATGTCGCCACCGACGTACCGCACTCCACTCAGGTCTACCTGCTGCATCCAGTTGAAATCACCGCAGGGAACATCAAGCACCGAGCAAACTCCATACTTCGAAAACAGTTTGGGTAGCTGAGTCACTAGCAATTGTGTTTGGTCTCGATCGGAACCTTTGCCCGACGCCGACTGCGTTCCTTTCCATGCATTCTCATGGAAAATTGTGGAAAAAATCTCTTTTGGCTCCATGGATTTGAGTTTACCCTCGGACAGGGGTGGAGCCACGAGTTTTCGCACCCTGCGCAAGAGTAATTGCAACACAGAAGGCTTGTGAAGAGACGATTGTGTCATTGCTATTCCATTCAGTTATGGTTTCGTGGACATCCAGATTTTGGAGTCCTGGCGAACGTTCCAAAGCTCTTGCGGTTTTTCGCCAGCGGAAACAACTACCGACGCTTGATAGCCTTCCGTTGTGGCGCGCATCGAAAACTTTCCTGCACCTGTTTCAACAGGAACAACAAACTCAAGTTCGGAAAAACTCTTTGCCCATTTACCATGCTTGGAATGAAAAGCACGTTGGCGATGGTAGATTTCCATGAGCAAATCGCGACTTGCAAGACTTGTGTCATGAACAAATCCTAAAGTTCCTGGCAACTCGTTCGAAAACTGAACGAACCCCCATCGTTCTGGCCGGTGCATGTCGATGATGCCCTGCGGAGACCAAACCCAATTGTCCTCCTTGGTCTTAGGGACCTTCTGGTATTTGCCATCCACGATCTCAAATTGCCACTGGACTCTAGAAAAATCGACTCGCCATTTCTGCCCGTTTTGAGGAGGAGCAGCTTTGTGCGTTTGAGTCGAGAAAGAAGACCATGGGATTGCAATCTCGACACTCCAAGAAGTATCCGTATCGCTTGGATCATTGAGAGTTCCATTGAGATGAATGCCTGTCTTAAGGTCAGCAAACTCCCATTTATTGTCGGCACTGCCTGCATCTTTATACGGACGAGGCAGGAACAAATCCCAAGTGGTATTGAGGGTATTCAGCTCCAGTTCGTAGTAGTCATGGTTGTCACTATCTGGATCGATGAACACTTCGAAATCGTTATCTTGGAAAATGACGGCATCATGCTGAGTGAGGGTACCTTGTAGATGAGGTTCAAACAGTTCAGCCGCGATGTAGAAATTCTCTTTGTCCCAAAGCATTTTTGCCCGCGTTCGAAATCTCGGCAAAGGTTTTTTGGCTCCCTCAATATCCACAAAGTCTGCGGTCCATGGAGCTGCTTTCCAAGACTCCTCGTCAAGCTTCCCATCGATTTGGAGCGGAGAATTGGTAAGTCCACAAACATAACCATTTGGGGTGATCTTCTTCATATGTTCCCAATCGCCTTCTTGACCATAGGCATTGCGATTGACGGCGACGCTCAGGGAAAGAAAAAGCACCGCTGAACGAAAGGCACATAATCGAAGAGTGCGCACGGCTACAGTCCTGTATTTTGGCTAAGAAACGAAGCCGAAATGATAGCCGATCTAAATGGCAAAAGATAGTTTCCCGAACGGCCAGCGACGCGGGTTCGTTTGTTTTCAGGTATCCTATATGCTGAGCACCTATGCAAAAATTGGGGGGTATAACCTCATGTAGGCGAGCCTCTCCGAGGCTCGCTATTTTCAGCGTCTGCGGAGAGACGCTGCTACGTGGTTGGGCATCGATCACAACATGGGCCGCAAACCGTGGGCTAGCGCCCTTCGGCTAATCAGCCGCAACGCGCTAGCGTCCGGTTCAGCCCACTTATGATCGATGCTACGTGGTTGTGCCAAGAAACTTATGCATAGTTGCTTATATGCAAAACCTCGTCAAATCGAATTTCGATAACTGATTTAGCCCACCTAGAAAAAAAGAGGCTGAAATGGATAAACTAACGTCAAAACCTTTAAGAGTTGAATTAACGCCACAGGAAAAAAAGCGTTGGGAAGATACTCTAACCTCAGGAATTATTGCTCAAAAACTCATCGGCGATGGAATAGCCGTAGGCGGAACAGCATCCTCGCTTTACGCTGGGCATCGGCTCTCATTTGATACCGACCATCTGTTAATGGATTTGAAAGGACAATTTGACGAAGTCTTAGAAAAACTATGCGATTCGGCAGAATGGAAAACTGCGAGGCTTAACCGTCCTGTTTTGATTTTGGGAAGCATTAATGAAATTGAAGTAGGTTTTAGACAATCCCGCAGGTCGAAGCCGATCGAAACGAAAACAGTTACCACGCCCTACGGAGATTTGGTTATTCCAACGCATGACGAGATGCTTGGAATGAAAGCCTTTCTTTCTTATCAACGTAAAACCGTGCGTGATTTTTTGGATTTTGCGGCACTATCGGAATGCACGAGCGAAGAAGCGGTCATTGAATCTTTAATGAAACTCGATGAGCGATATGGAGAATTACAAACAAATTCCGTAGGGCTAGAAGTCGCCCGAACTCTAGCCGAACCGAAGCCGACAGATTTCTCAAAAGTGGATTTATCGCACTACAAAGCACTTGCTCCAGAGTGGCAAGACTGGAAGCGAACGGAAGCGATTTGTAAGAAATTCGGACTTCTTTTAAGCGAAAAGATCATAGGAGTTTAACCAGATGCAACACCGACATATAAATACAACCGAATGGACAAAAGAGGCGATTGATTCAGCTTTAGAAAGAGGTAACTTGCCCGATTGGCAAGACCTTTTTCGATCAGCGAAAGAAGATTCTAAATTAGCCAAAGATATTTTGGAAATGGCAAAAAGACACGATGAGGACGGCACTTTTGCGATTGCGGAATACCTGATCAAAAAAACGCATCCAGAGCTTTTTGCTTCTGAAATTACCAATAAGTAATTCTGACTTATCTCACGGCTCACTCGCCAAAGATTTCGCTTAATGTCGATGCAGTGAGTGAACACCTGTAAATCCGGTCGATCGAATCGATCGAATCGATTTTCAAAATCTGCTCGTTTAGTTCAGTCGAAACTTCGCCAAATCGAATTTCAAGTACTTCAAGTAACGCTTCACGTTTGCCCTCCAGTTTGCCCTCTCGTTTTCCGATAGCGATAAGGTCTTTTCCAGACTGCGTATCGCGAAGGTCCGGTAGTTGTCCCAACATCATTTCCTCAATCTCCTGTTTTCCTTTGTGACTCGAGCGCTTTGAACGACACCGACTCGAATCGACTAGGTCCAGGCGATTGCCAACCCGCAAGCAAATACAGCCACTGCGGCTCAGCCTGAAAGATCAAATAGATTTGCTTGTCATTCTCCATAATCAGACTTCGAAATTGTCGCACCGCGCTGTCGGGGCGAGTGCGGACGAAGTTGGCGGGATCTGCTATTGCTTCGACTGTACTAAGTCCGGGATTGAGACCAGCTCGTCTGGTTGGTGAATAAGATTTGTAGCTAAGCTAAGAAGCGCAGGCGAAAAATCCTCCCCCAATCGGCTGATATTGTTAGCTGAAAACGCACTACTTTAGCAATCTCCAAAAGGCCATGGGGGTTGAATTTAGTACGGCCGAATTACTTACTGGTCACTTCGAGAACAAACTCGTTCTTTTTACCGGCTTCAACAGACTTGGTAATCGATGTTGTCTCGGGTGAAGAGTATTTTGCCGGAATGCGAACCTTTTTGCCCTTCGACATGTCCACATCCTCGCCTGCTCGTCCCATAAACTTGTCCCCTAATGCTCCTGCGTCCTTCAAAATAACTTTGTGCGAACCGACGGAAGCGCCATCATTTTTGCCATCATCAGTCTTAAGCTTGAAGCGACCTTCGCTGTCGGTTTCGCCAAATGAGCGAGGGCCATCCGATTGTGGCCAGAACTCAACCATAATCTTCTCCAACGGCTTGCCGTCGAGCTTCACGGTTCCTTCGACAGAGGCCAAATCGAAACTGCTGCCGCCACATCCAGCGAGTGCAACCAAGCCGGCGAAAAACGCTACATACGACACTAAGCATCGTGAATTCGACACAAAATTCTCCTTGAAGTGTTGGTGAGTAATTAAGTCAATCGTTTTGTGCAACACGATAATAAATGCCACAACTCACGCATCGGTATTCCAGTTAATAAGGTAGCAAGGTTTTTGCAATATGCCACGGATACGAGGCTAAATTGTTTCGAAAGCAAAACTTTGAGAACGAGAAATCTCAACCGGCCGCTTTCGAATTGTATTGCTCGATCTAGCAATCAATATTCACCAGCAACTTCACCACCTGCACGTGTCCCCAATGCACGAAATACTATAGGCGATGCGGACTGGGAAATGAACTGAATTGAACCATCAGCGAAGGCAAAATTCGCACCGCCTGTGTGCATGCTCCCGAAGGCATTGATTCGATCGTCAAACAAAAGTTGCTGAACACCTCCACCAAGAGTAGCAAAATTTGTCGGCAACTTGAAATTGATCGGAACGCTTGTACCTAAGTTTGCGTCTCCTTCACCTCCGAACCAGCACCAACCCCAATCTCGAATTTTGTCACCTGTGGCAGAATCGAAAATCGGATCAAAATACTGTCGCTCGCCGAGCAAAAGCGTGTTGCTAGTACCATCCGCTGCATCGCTCATACCGTAACGCTTACATCGTGTAAACATTCCATCCGTCAACGCGGTGTGCCCAGTTGAACCCGCGGCTGGCAAGGCTGGATTTGGAGTTGTTGGGTAGAATGGATTGAACAAACTAGGACGCGATGCATTGAACCTTGGATAGCTTCGTGTTCCAGCACAACCGAAATAGTGGTTCCTGAAATACCTTCCGTCTGAAGCGTCACCTGCTTCATTCCACAACCCACCTGGATTCGATGGACAAACTAATGTGGGAACAGGTTTCTTCAAGAAAAAATCTCCAACCCAATCTGGACCAAATGTTCCGTTTGCCAGCAGAGCTTTCTGATTGTTTGCGAATGTAAACTGATCAAATTGATTCCATAAATTGCTTTGCTCAATAAATGGAAGCAGTTGGAACATCAAAGGATAACGCCTGTTGGCGGGTAATGGGTTGCCTGGCTTTCCCAAATCTGGATGGGGAAACGCACTGTCATTTCGAAGGATCCCGTAAGGAAACTTTCGCTCGGCATCATGAAACAGATGCACACCCAATGCCAACTGCTTTAAATTGTTGCTGCACTGCATGCGTCGAGCCGCTTCACGTGCGGCTTGAACCGCTGGCAGTAGCAGGCCCACCAAAATTCCGATGATCGCGATCACCACCAACAGTTCAACTAGAGTAAATCCTCGATAACGCCGTTTCATGACATGCCCCTTTTTGGGATGGGATTAGGAAATTTTTAGATGCATACGCCATAAAGCACTCAACTGTCCAAAAAATCGACGGACATAGTTACTCCAGGTGTAAGTTGCCTATTCTTATCACTACGTGCAGATAAGTCTTTCGATTTTGTCGAGTAGACGATATTATACATTTATCACATCGCACAGTGAAGCCATGGAATTCCAACAAGATGCCATCCAATGCCGAAACAAACCTTGCAGGAACCATCCTAAAACTGCCATTGGTGGACCGCGTAGCCTCGATTCGTTCACAAAGCGCTTCCCGCATTTCTTGGCATTCTCACGATTGTTTTGAATTGCTTTTGCTGATGGAAGGCTCAACCGAATACGAGTTTACTGATAATAGAACGGTCGAACTGCCAGGTGGACATTTTATGGTGATTCCGCCTGGGATGATGCATCGAGGGCTCCACGATGTACGTCGACCCGTCCGTTTGAGTGGAATCATGTTCGATCCGCTGCGAAAGAGTGCCGCAAAACACACTCCATTCACTGAGTCCGACCTAGTGTGGCTTAACAATCAGTTCGTTACCGGCGTCAGGCAGGTTCGACGAATGGGCTCTGAACTTCGAACCCAAGTGAAGTCGATTCCAGCAGACTTCGCCAACTTGGATATGTCGAGCGCTTCAATTGTTGCTTCACTTCGACTAACCATTTGTTCCATTCTACTAGAAGCCGCCAAGCAACTTGGTTCCGCGCGCACCTTTGAGCCAAAACAAGCCGTCCAATCCACCATCGCTTTTATGGAATCGCACTTAGCAGAAACGAATTCCATCGAAACAGTCGCGGAAGCGGTTCATTGCAGTCGGGCTAAACTTTTCGAAATCTTCAAAGACGCAACTGGCATGACACCGAACGACTATTGGCAACGACTGAGAATCGATCGCGCACAACAACTGCTCACAGGTTCGAACAAGTCGATCACCGATATCGCGATGGACTGCGGTTTTTCAACCAGTCAATATTTCAGTAGTGTTTTTCGTAAGTATTCGGGCGTAAGTCCATCACACTATCGCGAGACTGAGCGGTAGCCTGGGCTGTGCGACAAATAGCAGTTTCGATATTTCTTTCTGATTCATATGGAGTCTTTTTTGTTCCGAACAACAACAGAGTTATGAATATCGCTAGCCCATCCGTTCGGGGCTTGCCCCCGACGGATGCGTTTTGGCGTACTA
>JAYTVL010000218.1:0-1871 GCA_043744075.1 Pirellula sp.
GTGATCAACTTATCGTAAACATGGCAGCGTTTGGACGTGAGCGGCCTGGCAATTTCGAGTGCCCAAAAGGGAGCATGCAAACCTTGAGCTATTGGAAGCTCAAAGAGTAGCCCAGAGCAGGAACGCAGTGATTAGCACACTGTCCATCGGTTTTGGAGGCCGAGTCCGCTCCCAGGCGAACATTCCTGTATGTGAGCGGTTTGGCGCTAGCCACCAGTGTTTAGAACCGACGGCTAGCGCCTTGCCGCTCAATTATTAGTCTTCGAGCTCTACTATCCAGTAGGCTTCGCTAATGAACTTGGACCAGCTCTTCACACGATTCATTCGATCGACATAGATCGGCTTCCAAGCTGGACGCACCGGCTCCTTGCGGAGTTTCATGTGCGCCTGAGCAGGAGAACGATCAGCCTTCTTCGAATTGCAATCGATGCAAGCCAATACGCAGTTCGTCCAAGTCGACAGTCCACCTTGAGCCCGAGGAACAATGTGGTCAATCGTGAGTTCTTCGCTGCCAGGCTGCTTTCCACAGTATTGGCAACACATCTTGTCACGCTTGAACACGTTGCGTCGGCTGAAGGTTACCGTTTGCGCCGGCATCGCATCGAATTTCGTCAATGTGATCACCTCCGGAATACGGATACGCTGGCGTACCGACTGGATGAACGGCTCTTCACGATCCGGTACCAAGCGGCTCCAATCACTCCAGTCATACAACTGGTAGTCAACCGGATCAACGATCTTTGCCGAATCATTCCACAGCATGATTAGCGCATGCGCAACGGTCGCCACATTGATCGGCTGCCAGTTACGGTTCAGCACCAAAACCGGCTTGAGGAGTGAGGCTGGAGGCTTGAGGGCAGGCTGGGGAGTGTAGACTGGAGCTTTGAGTGACAAGGTGTTCATGTTGGCTCTTGAGGAATCACAAAATGCGGGATCACAAAAAATTACGTGCGTTCGATGTTGCCGATCAACTTGCTAGCCGCTGGACCACGCGATCATCAATTCAGTGGTTGAGACAGGAGTCGAACCTGCAAAATCACTTGGTTCTCGACCAAGTCGCTTTTCCCGTTTGCGTACTCAACCTTATAAATGGCGGGTCCAGGAGTCGCACCTGGCAGTCCGAGCTTATGAGGCTCCGATGAGCACTGGCCCACCCGCAAATTGCAAGCCCCGGAATCGAACCGGGTTACCAACCTTATGAAAGTCAGCTCAGTACCAACTAGCCTGCAGTATCAGGATTCAGGGATCAGGCTTCAGGCATCAGATTTTGAATTTACTGAAGCCTGATCCCTGACTACTGAAGCCTATTCAGTGACTCGGACCGGAATCGAACCGGTGAACGCCAGCTTGAGGGGCTGACTGCAAATACCAACATCGCACCGAGCCATAAACAGGTGTGAGGAATGAGACTAAAGGCTTGAGGAAATACAGTCAACGAGCGCAGCTTATACCTCAAGTCTCAAGCCTCACTCCTCATGCCTGTTAAGTGGTGCAGGTGGGATTCGAACCCGACGCTTTACGCCGGATGAACATTGCCGCAAAGTCCGTTGTGCTGCCGCTACACCACAACCTCGTGAATGGTTATGGCTATGCGTTTCAGGCGAATAAGTGATTGCATCGTGTTCTCCTTTGTTTCTAGTTCTTCACAGTGGTAGCCCTGAGAATTGAACTCAGCGCGATTCGCTTATCAGACGCCGGTTTTCTCTATTGGCTAACGCGGGGGCTCAAGCCTTCGACTATCATCTCTTCCAGTCGGGTGTGTCGGAATCGAACCGCTCTCGATCGCCCCAAACGACCTGTGCCAGCCATTACACTTCACGCCCGATATTCAGTCTTCAGGAGTCAGGCTTCAGACCTCAGTGAATTTCCTG
>JAYTVL010000219.1:0-22923 GCA_043744075.1 Pirellula sp.
GTCGATCACAACATGGGCCGAAAACCGTGGGCTAGCGCCCTTCGGCTAATCAGCCGCAACGCGCTAGCGTCCGGTTTAGCCCGACTTATGATCGACGCCGTTTGGCAGTGCGACGCTAATGATGCTATTCGGAATTCAGGCCTCCCTAATTTAAGTCCTTTGGGCAGCATGAAGAGTTGGACAAGTATTGGGTGACTCAAATTCCGTAATGGCCTGAACTACGGATTGTTCCGAATCTACTTGCCGAAATTTACTTTTTGCCGAGCTTCCAAAACTGCACGTTCTTTGGCAAGGTCTGGCCTGACGCTAGTTTTGGAAACAAACCTCTTTGAATCGATTGAAGAAGGTTTGAGGGCCGTGATTTCCAGTGTATCGTTAAGCGTGTCGTTTTCATCCACAACAATATGAGGTTGAACGCCGCGTGAACTAATGGGTGTACCCTTCGGTGAGAAGAATTTCGACACAGTCAATCGCAAGCCGCCATTGCCATGATCGTTGTGAAAGACCCCTTGCACGCTTCCTTTGCCGTACGAAGTCTGGCCCACTACGGTCCCACGATTATGGTCGTGAATCGCACCTGCAAAAATCTCACTCGCACTTGCGCTGTCTCCGTCAATTAGAACAACCAACGGAATATCCCATGTTCCCGGAGCCGTCGCAGTAAAATTGTGATTTTCTTGTCCGTTTCGGCCCTTGGTCGAAACAATGGAACCTCGGGTAATAAAATAGTCTGCCAGTTCAACTGCCGAGTCCAACAATCCGCCTGGATTCCGTCGCAAGTCAATAATGAGGCTTATCATCCCAGCGCGGCTCAAATCCATCATGGCTCGAGTCACTTCGGCGGCTGTCGTCTTTTGGAAATTCGTAATTCGGATGTAGCCCACGCCAGGATAAGTCATCTCCGACAATGAAACGCTTGGAACATCTACTTTCCTTCTTGAAACATTTACATCGACCATGCTGTCATCCGTGTTCCGCAAAACAAGCCGAACACTGCTTCCCTCCGGACCGCGAAGCAAATCGGCAGCTTTTTTCGCGCCAATTTGCTGAACCGAAGAACCGTCAACATTCAGGATATACTGATTTGCATAAAGCCCAGCTTTATCTGCAGGCCCACCGCGGAACACATCCACAATCCGCAGTTCACTTCCCTCGGCCCACAATTCTACACCTAGACCAATCAAGTTCCCTTCTATTTGTGACATGACCTCACGATATTCGCCGGGCGTTAGCAAAGCAGAATAGGGGTCGAGCAAACCGACAGATCCGGCAACATACTCATAGATTACCGCGGAGGGCATCAAGCCGATCTGTTGGCTAGCTGCATTCGCGACATACGCAACGGCCGCTTTCAAGTCCTCTGCGTTTTGAATTTTTCGGCCGAAAACCGCTTTGTGAATGGTTCTACGAAATTGTTCGACAGATGCCGCATCCGCATTTTTCAAATGTTTGCCCAGAAAGTCTTGTTCGGTTAAGGCGACTTCAAGAAATGCTGTCCCGTGCAATGCTAATTTGTAATAGTCGACTTGCTCAACATAGTAGCCATCTAGTTTTGCTAAAACCTCCGTCAGGACGAGCAAAGCGTCTGTTGGAGTCGAACTGTCAACCGTTTGCATAAATGAACGGTCTGAATACCGGCGAGTTACGTCGTAATGAACTCGGCAGATTTGAAGCCGTTCGGTACAATCCTTGAGTTTGGCATCTTTTTTGATCGCCTTCTCATAGTGCAAAATTGCTTCTTGCCAACAACTCTCCTGTTCGAGTCGCTTGCCTTCCGCCATGGGCGAGCGAATTCCATCCAACTGGTCATTTGACGCAGGACCATACTGTCCGTGCGTCACAGGTGCATAATACCCACATGCGAAGCAGAGCGCGATTGCCAAGTTTGCTATTCGCAGAGACAAATTTCGCATACGGACTAGTTGGTATAGGTGCATAGTGTTAGACGCTTTCAAACGCTAGGTGAGTATGCAACCACAATTGCGTTGGTCAAAAAACCCAGAAGAGATTCTGCTCGGATTTTTTTCGCAATCGGTAAGTTCAGCAATCGCTGATCTCGATATGACGCAAATGGGGGTAGTAGGGACGAACGCTACGATCCCTCGATTGGCAACGCAAAACGGAAAAGTGATTTATCCGTCGCTTGCGACCTATGCGTCTTGCACAAGAAATTAATTGAAAAACAGATTGCGGCAACGCGATGGGTTCCTGCTTCCATGTCTACTTTATGCAGGCCGCTGTTCAAAGGCAACGGACCGGAGTTTCAACTTTCAAATCCCAGGTGTCCAAAAAAGTCCGCATTTTCTGCCGTTCGTCAAAGTTATTCTGGGAATATGGAATTTGATTCAGCGTCAAATCGACTAATCAATAGCCATCACGGATATACTAAAATATAGAGGTTGAGAATGACCTCGCACGATTACCATCAAAGCATCTTTTGCTTAGGCCAAAATGCCAATGTCCCAAGTTTCCTCTCCAATTGCTAGTTCTGGGGCCATTCCCGTGGGCTCCAACACTCCCGGCAAAATAAACCGGGAAAGCTTGCATGAATATTTGGTCCAAGCGGCACACTCAATGTGGCGTGTTGAACTGGGGATCGGAATCACCGGCTGGCTTAGCATGATAGTCATCATTTTGCTAGCTGCCATTCTGATTGACCATTGGCTTTGGCCTCTCAATACACTCGCTCGGTTTGCTGTCTTAATTTTCTTGGTCGGCTGGACCGTTTGGTGGATACCCCGTCGAATCCTGCCCCTTTTGTTTCAATCAATACATCCGGAGCATGCTGCTCGTAAAATCGAAAAGCAACACCCTGAAATGAAAGAGAGTCTAATCAGCTGGCTTCAGCTATCAACTAGCACGCAGCATTCCGCTCCACGCGGAGTGCTTGCAACCGTTGGACGCTTTGCAATCCGCAATCTTGGCGGTCAAGATTCAAGCACCATCATCGATTCAGCCAACCTCATTCGGTTGGCAGCCCTGCTTTTCGGTTTCTTGCTCACCGGTTCGGTATACCTTTTCGCGTCGCCCAAGAGCGGAGTTACCTCGCTAGCGCGGATGCTAATGCCCTGGTCCAATATCGCTCCAGCCGCCCGGGTTCGCATTATGAGCGTTGTACCCGGTACGACAACCATCACGCAAGGAACGACTCTGCCGATTTCCGTTTCCCTACGCGGTATGCACAAAGGGGACAAAGTCTACGTTCGTTATGATCTCTCCGATGGCCAACAAGTCGGACAGCGACTCAAAATGGACGAAGACATCGAAGGAATCAACTATCGATTGGATTTCGGCAAAAGTTTTGGCGGGATACACCAACCCCTTAGCTATTGGATTGATGCCGGAGATGCGAGCGCCGGTCCATTTGATTTGAGCGTTCAAGTTGTGCCGATCGTTGCAATCGATCGAATGGAATTCGAATACCCAAAGTATACGAGGCAAAAGTCTCGCACCGTCGTCCAAGATGGAACGATTGAAGCCCCAGAAGGCACACACGTGAAGCTTTTTGCGCACGCCAACCAACCAATGGTCAAGTCTCGCTTGGAGTTCGACCCGCTCGTCGGAAATGGGGTACTCCTGAGCTCTAGCCACATGTTGGATCTCGAAACACATGAGACGCAATTGAGAGGTTCATGGTTGCTGGAACTGGACAAGAAACGAACGAATCCAACTGTCACATCGTACCGCATAAAAGCAACCAACGCACTCAATGAATCAAACGGTGACCCGGTAATCTACAAGATAACAGTGCAGGGAGACCGGCCTCCCGAGGTGCGCTTAGTTGGTTTGCCACCGATTCTTGATGTACCACTAGATGCATCGCAGGAAATTGAGTTGCGTGCAATCGACCCTGATTTCGGTCTGGTTTCTCTCGTTGCCACCGCCAAATTAACGAATGGCAATTCCCTTAATGAAAGAAAACCAATTTTTGAAAAAACATGCTTCGAAACGGCTGAGGGTACGACTGTTGGAGTCGTAAGACTCTTTACGTTTAGTCCATCCGAATACGGTTTGAAAGTCGGAGATCAACTCGAGTTTCTTGCAATTGCGACAGACAATCGATGCAAAGTTGGGGAGGATTCGCCTGAACCAAATCAGGCAATTTCAATGCCACTTTTAATCCGTATCGTTGCATCGACTCAAAACGCGCTCGCTGAAAAAGACAAGAAAACCGGCGAGAAGAAAGAAGAAACAAAAGAAGCCTCAAATCAAAACAGAAAAACTCCTAATAAAGCAAGCCAACAAGCTAAGAGCAAGAACTCTACAGGACAAGAAGAAAACAAACAGACCAGCAAATCAACTGGCAAACAGCAGAAAGACCAAGAAGAGAACAAACAAGATTCATCGGCAATCGAAGAATCGAAGTCCGAGTCAGAAGAACAAAACAAGAACCCTCAAGGCAAGAAGCCAAACGATCAAGAACAATCAAACGACAAACAAAAAAACAGTAGCGCAAACAAGCAAGAAGAAAATAGCTCAACGAAGAACAAGTCGCAAGATAAGAATTCCGGGCAAGGCAATTCGGGTTCTAAAAGTAATGCGGGCGATTCTGATTCGAACGAAGAGGCTTCACCTGCAAATCAAAAGAATAGCAGTAAAAGCAATAGTTCATCTTCGAAATCATCTTCCAACTCCCAGTCGTCAGCCACAAATGATGAATCTGCCTCAGAAACAAACGATCAATCATTAGGCAATGAAAATGGCACATCTAAACGAACAAAGACTAATAGTTCTTCAAATAATCCGCAATCATTGAAAAACCAGGACAAGGACTGGAGCAAGCCTGACGATGATGCAGAAAGGTTTAGTCGCATCGACGAGCTAAGAAAAGAGCGAGAAAAGATGGACAGGCAAACCGGTGAGAAACAGCCTGGCGAGAAGCAATCCGGTGAGAAACAATCCAGTGAGAAGCAGTCTGGCGAGAAACAGTCTGGCGAGAAGCAATCCGGCGAGAAGCAATCCGGTGAGAAACAATCCGGTGAGAAACAATCCGGCGAGAAGCAGTCTGGCGAGAAGCAGTCTGGTGAGAAGCAATCAGGCGAGAAGCAGTCTGGTGAGAAGCAGTCTGGCGAGAAACAGTCCGGTGAGAAACAGTCTGGTGAGAAACAGTCTGGTGAGAAGCAGACCAATGGAAAGCAAGCGGGTGGTGGTAATCAGCCAGGCGGCAAGCAGTCCAGTGAAGAACCGTCGGGCGGGAAGCAGCCAGGTGGGAAGTCGGGCGGAGCAGCTTCTGGAGCCAACATGAAAGGAGGAACCAGTGGTGGTAGTTCCAGCAAAGGGGGCGAAACTCAATCTCAAGATCGCGCTGACTCGGCCAATAAAGAGCACGCTGACAAAGTCACCGATTTAGCATTGGACTATTTGAAACAGCAGCGGGATCAACCCGATCCTGAGTTGCTGAAGAGACTAAAGTGGTCGGAAGAAGACTTGAAGAAGTTTCTTGACCGTTGGACTGAAGCGAAAGAGCTTGCCAAGAGCGATCCAAGCAAGAAACGAGAGCTGGACCAGACATTGAACCTACTGAGCAAGCGTCAATTCAAGAGTCAGGAACAGGCAGTAAAAGACAGAGACGATGATATGAAAGGATTCCTTGAGGAGGGCGCTCGCATACGACCGCCTGAATCGCTTCGCCGCGGATTTGAGCAATTCCGCAAGGCGGCAGGTAAACTGTGATGCGACCGTACCCCGAATGCGATCGCAAATCAATTCCAGCCGCCCGGTTCACGAAGTCGCAAATTGAAAAGCTGCGTCGCCGGTTCACTTGCTACTTTTTAACTGAACAATCTTGTCGCGAAAACGAAAGTAGAGGTTTTGCGAATCGTGTGTGCTGGTGTCAGAAGCTGACCGTCGACTTTCCCATATCGTATTACCGTCCTTTTTAACAAACAATTCGTGATCCGTCATGCGAATGGGCGCGTAGCACCAAGTTTTCATACCCGACAGTGTTCGGACTTCCAATAACATCATGAATTCTGGATCGTTGCCCGCATCGCCGACCCAACCAATCAACGCACCGATTCCTTCGTGTGTCTCGTAAGTACAAAGTGGCTTTGTAAGCACTCGTAATGGCCACTCTTGTCCATTGGGATCGAGTGAGTGGATTACAAACTGGGAAACGATTGTTCGCAATTCAAGTTTTTGTCGCATCGATGTGGTAGCGGCTTGAGCAGACGGAATCGCATCGAATCGAATTCCGGACAAAGGCGTCCACTCAGAATCGGCGCCGTTGCGTTTTGGCACCAGAGTCGACTCAGACAGAGAGTGCCACTCGTAGACGATTTGGCGATCAGTCGGTACCCCTTTGTCGCCAAAAGAATAAACCGTACAAACAGCTAAAGGTCTTTGCGCATCTTTCCAAAGAAAAACGTGCCCAGCTTGGCCCCCCATACGCCGAGGGTTCGACCAAACAAAAATCGGGGTCTCATCGAGTTTCAGGGAATGCCGCAGGCCTGAATTCGGGTAGAGAGTAAACTCGCGGGCTGCGTCTAAATGAGTAGGAAACAATGACTTTTCTGAAATCTCTATTGGATTTTGGCCAAAAAGCGTTGCTGCACTAGCTAACAGCATGCAAATGAGGCTAAACACTTTGGATTTGCAAAGTTCCATGTATTAATCTCGATTCGAGCAGGGAAATTAAGCTCAACAGCGATAGACACAACGTCTCTTTCTTGCAAGCGTCAAAAAAAGCGGTCCGAGCAGACCGCTTTTTGATTTGACTGACAAAGCTGAAATCGGGACATGATGATCCCATCCAGCGAGTAACAAATATTACTTCTTTTTCTTTTTCTTGTCGTCTACATCGTCCTCTTTTTTGACCTTCTTCTTTTTCTTCAAAGAGATCTTGGGGACACGGACTTTGGCCATTCCAAGGACGACATTGCTATCCGACCATTTGTCCAGATCTTGCAGGCGTTTAATCCGTTCAGCGCGGGTCATTACGTTCCGGCTCTTGATCGCCCCAGCGCGGACTTTCAAGCTCTTATCGAGAGTCATAAAAACGTATACTCCTAAGGACGACCAGTGTAGTTTTTGGGAAGGAGGCAGATTTTAGCGAGGGACGGCGAGCCCCACAAGGCAAAAACAGCAGGTTTGCCCCCAAACTTCGCCAATCTCAGAAATTGTATTGTTTTTCGGCATAAACAAGACTCTTTTCCGGGACTTTGTGGATGCATCAAAGAACAATCTTGATGCAAACTTGCTGTCTTGGTCGCAGGAAGACCTTGTCGATTATTCCCAATCTACATGTGCAGTGACCTAACGGACACGACCTTCGCGAATCTACGATCCTCCCATTCACTCAAATCGGCTATGATTCGTCGTTTCGCGTTGGTAGGTACTGGACGATATGCCATCGAAGTGAAGGGCGAATCGATTAGCCGATGGGGCCGCTCGAGGTGCTTGCATAAAAGTACAACTGAAGACAGGTGGCTTTCCGTTGACGAGATCGCGGTTTATCTCGGCATCAAGAGAGACACAGTTTACAAGTGGATCGATCGTAAGAGCATGCCCGCCCACAAGGTTGGCAGTCTGTGGAAATTCAAGAAAGAGGAGATCGACGACTGGGTTCGGTCGGGAGAAGCAAGTGATAGAAGGGCGGGTCATGGTGACGATTAGTAACTCCCGAGAAGAATGCTTCAGCCGATTTGGGTTTAGCTTCGATCGTGGCGGTGCGCACCTGGCACGTTCGATGATGCTTGACGAACTTCGTCTGCTGCTACAGCATCAATCGGAGCCATCTGCATTACTTGAAGATTACCAGAGGGCCATACTCGATGAGAACTGTTTGGCAAAACGCTCTTCGCGAACGAGACAACTCACGCTCCGGCATCTAAAAAGTCTGTATGCGCTTAGCCCGACGGTTTCGTTATTCCGAGCGATGCGATACTTCTGGCTTCGTGACGTTGATGGGCAACCGCTCATCGCACTTCTCGTAGCATATTCTCGCGATTCAGTACTGCGTTCCTCGGCCCCGTTGATCCTTCAACGGTCGAGAGGCAGTTCGATCGTATGCGCCAATATGGAGGAGTACTTGGAAGAGTCTGAGGCGGGGCGCTTTAGCAAAGAAACGCTCAAAGCGGCCTCTCAACGTGTCCTCGCCTCTTGGGCTCGAGCTGGACACCTTTCGGGGCACATTAAGAAAACTCGAACACAGGCAGTCGCTACCCCTGGCTCAGTCGCGATGGCGTTGTTCATGGGTTATCTCACAGACGCTCGTGGTCAGAATCTTTTTGAAACCGAATATGCAAAGCTTCTGGACTGCTCGGTAGAACGAGCAATTGAGCTGGCAGAGTCTGCTTCACGCAAGGGTTGGATCGTCTGCAAACGAATTGGCTCGGTGATTGAAGTTCTATTTCCAAATCTGTTGACGGCACAGGAACAGGAGTGGGTTCGTGAGCAAAGTTAAGCGGCTACTCAACTCCTACACTCGTTTCATTGAAGTCCCGTGGCGCGACGATGCGGCCGCTGCGCAACGCGTCATTTTCTGTGTGTATTCAGAAACCGACGAGCTGCGACTGCGTGCCCGCATCGAAGAGTACGAGTTGGCAACAACCAAGTCGGGGCACAGATGGTTACTTTTTGATCTCACCGATACTTTTGCCGATTGGATGGCCAGCCAGAAATACGCACAAAGATATTTCAAGCAGCCGAACCTCTTGGCAGCGATCTTGCCCAACTACCAAACCTATATCGTAGAACGATTCAGAACCTTTCTGCACGAATCAAACGCAACCGACACAGATGTCGTCGCGGTGAAGGGCGTCGGTTCAATGTTTGGTTTCTTGAAGGTCAAAGGCCTCGTCGATCAATTCGCTCCGTTGGTACAAGGGCGTCTCCTCGTTTTCTTTCCTGGCAGTTACGAAGACAACAATTACCGTCTGCTCGACGGCTACGACGGCTGGAATTATCTAGCCGTTCCCATCACTTCGGAGAAGGAGTGAGTAAGAAGTTTTCAGTTTTCAGTTTTCAGTGGGAGGGAAGATTTCATGGCTTATCGATCGTTTGAAGAACTGGAGGTTTGGAAGCGGGCTTGCCAGTTGGCTGTACAAATTTACGAAACACTCAGGGAATGTCAGGATTATGGAATCAAGGATCAAATGCAGCGGGCTGCGGTTTCGATCGCATCGAACATTGCTGAAGGGAGCGAACGAGGTGGCAAAGACTTCGCTCGCTTCCTTCGCATCGCCAGAGGGTCCGCCGCCGAACTTCGAACCCAGCTCTACATTGCCAAGAAGATTGGACTATTGCCCATCGAAAACTACCCAGAACTAGTCAACGAGACAAAAGAAATCGCCAAAATGCTAACCGGCCTTGCCCGCTCCCTGAACACTGAACACTGAACACTGAAAACTGAAAACTGAAAACTGAAAACTGAAAACTGAAAACTGAAAACTGAAAACTGAAAACTGAAAACTGAAAACTGAAAACTGAAAACTGAACACTGAACACTGAACACTGAACACTGAAAACTGAAAACTGAAAACTGAAAACTGAAAACTGAAAACTTATATGCAAAACCGCGAGATCTATTCAAAGGATCCATCGACACGCAAGCTCGTGAATGAAGGCGTTGCTAGTGTCAACGATGAAACCAACGACCAGGCATTAACAGTTCTTCGTTACGAACTCGACACCTTTGTGTGCGATGGCCAATATGCAAAAGGTTTGGAACATATTCTTGAAACCTATCAGAAGAACATTAACCAAGCACAACAGCCTGCGGTTTGGGTTAGCGGATTCTATGGCTCTGGTAAATCGCACCTAGTCAAAATGTTGCGTGCCCTCTGGATTGACACGCCTTTCCCAGATGGCACAACCGCTCGCGGCATCGCCACGCTTCCCCAGAACATCCAGGATCTGTTGAAAGAGCTGACCACCCAAAGCAAGCGACATGGTGGCCTCCATGCAGCTTCTGGAACACTGGGTGCCGGGGCAAGTGGTAGTGTTCGGTTAGCCTTGCTTCGTATTATCTTTAAGTCCATCGGTTTGCCTGACCAATATCCGCTCGCTCGTTTCGTCACGTGGCTGCGAAACGAGAGCATCTACGATACCGTTCGCAAATCAGTTGAAGATGCAGGACACGATTGGCAAGAAGAGCTTGATAACTTCTATGTCGCGGAGGGTCTCCATGAAGCTTTAGTGCACGCAAAGCCTAAACTTTTCTCATCAGTTTCCGCATGTGTGGATACGTTGAACAACCTGTACCCGTTCGTGCAGGACATCAGCAGTGATGACATGATCAAAGCCATCCGCCAGTCGCTGACTGTCGATGGCAAGTTCCCTCTCACACTCGTTGTTCTTGATGAAATTCAGCAGTTTATCGGACCTGATGCGCAGCGGTCCATTGATGTCCAAGAAGTAGTGGAAGCGTGTTCCAAGAACATCGGCGGAAAACTACTATTCATCGGAACTGGTCAGACGGCTGTGACCGGAACCGCGAATCTAAAAAAACTCGAAGGCCGCTTTACGGTCCGTGTGGAATTATCGGACGCGGATGTGGATGCAGTCATTCGTCAAGTCATCCTTGCGAAGAAGCCAGGTGCTATCCAATCGATTGACGCCATCATGCAGAAGAACGTTGGGGAGATCTCGCGTCATCTTGCCGGCACCAACATTGGCCATCGTCAAGAAGACATTGCCTTCTTCCCCCAAGACTATCCGATTCTTCCCGTCCGTCGACGCTTCTGGGAATACACACTTCGAGTGCTGGATCAAACCGGTACTGACAGACAATTGCGAAACCAATTGAGCATGATCCACAAGGTCATTCAAACCAACCTTGATGCTGGCGTCGGCAGTGTGATCCCTGCAGATTATCTCTACTTTGACTCCGCTGACAAACTTCTGCAGGCTCGCGTTCTCCCTCGCAAAGTGCACGAGCGAACGATGACCTGGCTAAAGGGCACGGATGATGAGCGTCTTACGGCCCGTGCGTGCGGTTTAGTCTTTTTGATTACTAAGCTAGCCGGAAGTAACAACGAAGTCGGTATTCGTGCCAGCATCGAAACGCTGGCCGACCTTTTAGTTGAAGATTTATCGGCGGGCAGTAGTGCACTACGAACTAGACTGCCTTCGCTTCTGGACAAGTGCGAATTGCTGATGAAGGTCGGAGACCAATAGCGAATCCAAACCGAAGAAAGCGCTGCATGGAATGATGATTTCCTCAGCCAGCGAAACCAACTCGCTAACGAATCGCATCGTATCGACGCAGAACGTGACGATCGAGTGCGCAAGCGTTTCGGCGAGCTAGTTAAAAAACTCTCGTTGCAGCAAGGGCAATCAAAAGTCGGTCGCGACATTCGACCGCTGTTCGATGCATCACTTCCAAACGACGCGAAAGATAACGTTTACCCGTGGGTTAGAGATGGTTGGTCGATTGATGAGAACTCAGTTCGCGCCGATGCACGTCAAGCTGGCAATCAATCACCTACTGTGTATGCCTTTATTCCCAAACGATCCGCTGATGATTTGCGGCATCACTTGATCGACTTCAAAGCAGCATCAGCGACTCTTGAAAAACGTGGATCGCCGAATACGGCTGAAGGCACTGAAGCCAAAGCGGTCATGGAAACCACCAAGCAAACTGCCGAGGGCAAGATCAAAGAATTGCTCGACGATGCGTTCTCAGGTGCCAGGGTCTTTCAAGGTGGCGGTACCGAAATTACGGGAAACGATCTTCAGGGCATGATCACTGAAGCGGCCGAAAAAGCACTTCAGCGTCTGTATCCGCAGTTTGGAATGGCCGATCACGAAGGCTGGGGCAAGGTATATGCCAATGCAAAGAAAGGAGCGCCTGATGCACTCAAAGCCATAGGTTATGACGGTGAGCCTGCTCAGAATTCTGTTTGCAAAGCAATTCTCGCATTCATCGGGCCAGGCAAAAAAGGGGCTGAGATACGAACGCAGTTTGAGGGAGCACCCTATGGTTGGTCGGGTGATGCGGTCGATGGAGGACTCCAGGTCTTGATGATCGCTGGATTGATCCGAGCTAACGATGAACGCGGTACAACTGTGGATCCGAAGGAACTGGACCGCAAGTCCATTGGCAAGGCATCATTCAAAGTCGAATCGACGACTGTCACGACACCGCAGCGAATTCAGATTCGCAAAGTTCTACAGCGACTTGGAATCCAAGCGAATCAAGGTGAAGAGCTTGCCTCGGTCCCTGCTTTCATCCAAAAAGCACTTGAGTTGGCGGAACTGGCGGGCGGTGACGCACCTCGACCCGAACGCCCGAACACAAAATCGCTCGAAGAGATTCGATTGTCAGCGGGCAATGAACAGCTTCTCGCCATCTACAACCGTCGTGATGAATTAAAGGCTTCATTCGATAACTGGGAAGAACAAGGGAAACGAATCGCAATTCGATGGCCAGTATGGACCAAGCTTCAAACATTGTTGCGGCATGCGGATTCAATGGTTGCGGCTGCGACCTACGAGGTTCAGACCAAGAGCATGATTGATGGTCGGCTATTGCTCACCGATCCCGATCCGGTTACTCCCATGGTGCTGGCAATTGCTCAGTTGTTGCGAGATGAATTGAATGGTCTATCCCAGAAATATGATCAACAATTCGAGGCAGGGCTGGAGGCACTGGAGCATGACGCCAATTGGCAGAAACTTGAACCAGAGCAGAAGAATGAACTGTTGGCGAAACAAGGACTCACTCTCTCGCAGAAACCAGAAATAAAGGTTCAATCAGAGTCCGACATAATCGCCACACTTGGCAAGATTTCAGTTGCAAGTCTGCGCGATCGAGTGGTCGCTATGCCTAGTCGATTCCAACAAGCTGCTCAAGATGCCGCGATTTTGATGGAGCCAAAGGTGACGTTTGTCTCTGTACCACGCCGAACGCTGAAGAGCTCGAACGATATCGATGCCTGGTTGGTTGAGACCAAGCAAAAACTATTGAGTGCATTAGCCAAAGGCCCAGTCGGAGTACAATAATAGGCAATATCTGTCAGTCACGTCAGTTTCCATCACCACCCTGCAGACAACCGGCAAAATTATGAACGCGGTAACCATTTCAGAAGCTCAAGCTACTCTGCCAGATTTATTAAAACAATTGAAACCTGGCGAGGAACTGGAGATCACGGACGGCGGAAATACAATCGCAAAACTCGTTAGTAACAAGCCTCGAACATTCGGCTTAGGCAAAGGCAAATTGATAATCCACTCTGACGACAACGAACACCTCGCCGACTTCCAGGAATACTTGCCGTGAAGCTCTTATTGGATACGCACTGAGAAGAGTGAGATGTTTTCAGTTTTCAGTGTTCAGCAAGTGGAATCACCGAAACTGAATCACTGAATCACTGAAAACTGAAAACTTTTTACTGAAAACTGAAAACTGAAAACTGAAAACTGAATACTTTTTACTGAAAACTGAAAACTTCATGCCCTCCCTAGAAAAGTCACTTCGGAGCAAACTTGAGAACACCGTTAAGGCTGCACGTGATGTAGCTGAATCTGGTGCTCGGTCCGCGCTAGAGCAGATTGGAGTTGGCGATGCAAATCCTCCCGAACATCTCACAGAGAAAGACCGCGATCTTCGAAGAAGGCTGCGCATCCATGGTCGGCAACTCGGCGACGAGTTATTCGATGAGCCGACGGCGCTAGCCGCGGGTGTGCGGAAAGGTACGCAATCGATCGAACGACTTGTCGAAGAAGTCGCATATGAACATTGGCATCGATTGTTGTTTGCCAGCTACCTGGCCGAGAATCAGTTACTGATGTATGACGAGAGTTTTCAAGATAGTTTTCAGTTTTCAGTGTTCAGTGTTCAGCAAGAGGACGATAGTTTGAAGTGTTCAGTTTTCAGTTTTCAGCAAGACACTGAAAACTGAAAACTCGCCAACTGAACCACTGAAAACTGAAAACTCTTCAACTGAACCACTGAAAACTGAAAACTTCTCAAACTGTGTCGCCATCTCGCTTGACGAAGCGGAAGACTTGGCAGTCGAACATGGTCTAAGAAACAAATGGGATCTGGCTGCACATTTGGCGACTCGCATGTTGCCACAGATATTCCGAGTCGAGTCGCCGGTGTTCAAATTGCAGATGCCACCGGAGTGTCAGCAGCAACTGGAGAAATTCGTTGCTGGATTGTCCAAGGAGGTCTTTAAAGCATCCGATTCGCTTGGATGGGTCTACCAATTTTGGCAAGCCAATCGCAAGGAAACAATCAACAAATCGGAAGTCAAGATCGGTGCTCGTGAGTTGCCCGCAGTGACACAGTTGTTTACCGAAGATTACATGGTGGACTTCCTGCTCGATAATACACTTGGCGCATGGCATGCGGGGAAACAGCCAGTTGGAAGTTTTCAGTTTTCAGTTTTCAGTTTTCAGTGGGGAAGAAGAGGTTCGAAGGGCAGTTTCGTTGCCGGGTTGTGAATGGAAGTATCTACGATTTATTAAGGCGGACCCACATCAGCCGCAGGGCCCCCGGTTGCCAGCCATCGACAAGTGCGTCGACAGCGACGATCAAAAACCGGACGCTAGCGCGTTCCGGCTGATATGGCGGCCCGCCGCGGGCACTTTTGATGGTTGGCCAAAGTCAGCCAAAGAACTGAAGTGCCTTGACCCGTGCATGAGCAGTGGGCATTTCGTAGTGGCGATGTTCGAGCGGCTGGTCGCGCTGCGAATCGCAGAGGAGGGACTTGGCGAAAGCGCTGCCATCATGGCCGTGATTCGAGACAATTTGTTTGGGCTGGAGATTGATCCTCGCTGCACTCAGATTGCCGCATTCAATCTTGCGTTGGCAGCGTGGCGGCGAGTTGGTTATTGCGTGTTGCCGCCGATGAATCTGGCTTGCTCAGGACTTGCACCCAACACAAGCAAGGAAGAGTGGCTGTCGCTGGCGGGCGATAATGAAAAATTGCAAAGTGGCATGGAGCGATTATATGACCTGTTTGAACAGGCTCCGGTGCTAGGCAGCCTAATTAACCCGCGTGCTAGCGAAAGCGACCTGCTGATGGCCGCGTTCCATGAACTCCAGCCGTTGTTAGAACAGGCGCTGGCACAGGAAGTCAAGAATGACACCTCGAACGAACTGGCTGTCACTGCTCAAGGAATAGTCAAAGTGGCGGAAATTCTCGCCAGCCGGTTCACACTCGTTGCCACAAACGTACCGTATCTTGCGAGAGGAAAGCAGGACACTGGTGTTCGTCCGGGAGTTGAAGGTTTGTTTGAATACTGTGAGCGCGTTCATTCGGGTGCAAAAGCTGACCTCGCCACTTGCTTCGTTGAACGCTGTCTAGCTTTCTGCGCCGTTGGCGCAGGCACAGCTTTAGTCACGCCACAGAATTGGCTATTTCTAACGTCATACCGAAATCTCCGGCGGGCTCTACTTGCTGATGCGTCGTGGAACTTTGTCAGTCGCCTTGGCCCTAGGGCTTTCGAGACAATCTCAGGTGAGGTGGTGAGTGTTAGTCTGCTTTGTCTCTCGCAAAAAAAGCCGGTTTCCAACCACAAAGCGTTCGGAATTGACGCTGCTGCTGGAGGCGACGCGCGAGAAAAAGCAGACTCGCTCTATTCCGGCGAAATCATTTCGATCCGTCAGGCTGGCCAGATCCAAAATCCTGATTCACGAATTGTTCTTGGCATCGAAACTACCGGAGATTTATTGGCGAAATCTGCGTTCTCGCACAAGGGCCTTACGACAAACGACGACCCGCGATTTCTAAGGGTCTTTTGGGAAGGTAATTGCATAGCTGAGGGTTGGGAGTGTCACCAGAGCACGGTGGAAAAACCGATCCCTTTCGGTGGTCGCGAACGTATACTTTTATTTGAGAAAGGTCGAGGCCAGCTTAGAACCATGAACGCCGCACAGGAGCGTGACCGGCGACGCGATTTGCAAGGTGTGAACGCTTGGGGACGTAGCGGCGTCGCAGTCAGCCTGATGACTGACTTATGCCCGACTCTGTATTCTGGTGAAAAGTTTGATACGAATGTTTCCGCAATTGTTCCAAATAACCCCACACACATTCCGGCGATTTGGTCATTTTGCACTGCGCCAGAATTTGAAGAGGCGGTTCGCAAGATTGACCAGAAGCTGAATGTCACGAACGCGACCTTGGTGAAAATCCCGTTTGACCTAGACCATTGGCAAAAGGTAGCAGAGGGGAAATATCCGGACGGGTTACCCAAGCCGTTTTCGAGCGATCCGACACAATGGTTGTTCAACGGCCACCCAACCAACGCTGATCAGCCGTTGCAAGTAGCTGTTGCTCGCCTGGTCGGCTACCAGTGGCCGCGCCAGACCGGTTCCAGTTTTTCCGATTGCCCAGCACTCGGTTTAGATGGAATCGAATCGCACGCCGACAAAGATGGCATCGTTTGTATCCCGCCAGTTCGAGGAGAAGCCGGCGCAGCTGATCGTTTGCTGAATCTCTTGGCTTCCGCATATGGCGACGAGTGGAGTGGCGATGTACTCGGACGGCTTTTAAACGACGCAGGTTATGCCGGCAAAGGCCTGGGAACCTGGCTCCGCGATGGCTTCTTCACCCAGCATCTTGACGTCTTCCACAAGCGCCCCTTCATTTGGCACATCTGGGACGGACTTCGCGACGGTTTTGCCGCCTTAGTCAACTACCACAAGCTCGATCGCAAAAACCTCGAAGCGCTAACTTATCTTTACCTCGGCGACTGGATTACGCGCCAGACGAGCGATGCAGTCAAGGGAATCGACGGAGCACAAGAACGCCTCGCTGCGGCTGAGCAATTGAAGAAACGCCTCGAACTGATTCTGCAAGGTGAAGTCCCCTACGACATCTTCGTCCGCTGGAAGCCATTGCATCAACAGCCGATTGGCTGGGAACCCGACATCAACGATGGCGTCCGTATAAACATTCGCCCTTTCGTTTCTGTCCCTGATGTCAAAGTTAAAGGAGCTGGCATCTTGCGAGTGAGTCCCAAGATCAAATGGGAAAAGGACCGCGGCAAGGAACCAGTTCGTGCCAAGGAAGACTATCCCTGGTTCTGGGGTTGGGACGGCAAGACCACCGACTTCACCGGGGCCGGCTCCGAACCCACCGGCGACCGCTTTAATGATTGTCACTACTCGCTAGACTTCAAAGGGAAGGCTCGGGAGAAGCGAAAGTGAAGGGCATGCACCAAACAATAGAAATCGTAACGGTCACTACGCACGGTAACATCGGCGAAGTTATTGTGCAAAAACGCTGTTATTTAGGCCTACATTCACACCGTCAACGTGTGCTGGAAATACAAATAGAGGAAAGCTAATCGTGCTCAAGCATCTGAAAATAAACAATGTTGGTCCGGCTGAATCCATGGAGTTGGAGTTCGGTAATCGCTTGAACCTCTTGACGGGGGAAAATGGACTTGGAAAAAGTTTTCTACTTGATATCGCTTGGTGGGCGTTAACGCGAAAATGGCCAGCCGAGATTAACTCCAAACTTACCGCTGGAAAGAAGGCGATGCCTGCGAAGGTGGGGGAAGCAAAAATCGCGTTTGGGTTTTCAGGAAAAGTCAAATCTGAAGTTTATGAAAGCGAGTTTTTAAGGAAAGAACAGGCCTGGACCGGACGTCCCGGTAGACCAGCGAATCCAGGACTAGTCTTGTATGCCATGTCCGATGGCAGTTTTGCAGTTTGGGACCCGGCGAGAAATTACTGGCGTACCCAAGAGGGTGTCGACGTCCAGGATCGACCTCCTGCGTATGTATTCAGTCCGATGGAAGTTTGGGACGGGCTACCTGGTTCGGGCAATTCTTGGTTGTGCAATGGACTCATTCGAGATTGGGCTAGCTGGCAAAAAGAAAGCAAGACTCCGTTTGACCAGCTAAAAGATGTCTTAAAGGTCCTGTCTCCGTCAGAAAAAGAAACGCTCTTGCCTGGCGAGTTTGCGAGAGTCAGCTTAGACGATGTTCGGGATATCCCAACGATTCGTATGCCATATGAGCAAGATGTGGCGGTGATTCACGCTTCTTCCGGAATGCGCCGAATTATGGCACTAGCCTATTTCCTCGTCTGGACATGGGAAGAACATAAACAAGCATCGAAACAAATTGGTGAGGAAGTAACTCATCAGATTGTTTTCTTGATCGATGAAATCGAATCACACCTGCATCCAAGTTGGCAAAGAACGATCGTTCCGGCATTGCTGGGTGTCATGGAAAAACTTGCTAAGAATGCTGAAGTGCAATTAATCACTGCGACGCATTCGCCGCTGATCATGGCATCTGTCGAGCCGTTATTTGACGCAGTGAAGGATGCTTGGTTCGACTTAGATTTCGTGCCGTCGAGCAAGAACGGCCAAGCGGTCGTGTTGTCACGCCGGACCTATACTCTCCAAGGCGAAGCTTCTAACTGGTTAACTAGCGATGCATTCGATCTTCGAAGTTCGAGATCCATCGAAGCGGAACGCGTATTTGACGAGGCATCGATGGCTATGACAGATCCCAATTTTCGCAAGCCAGAAGCGCTGGTTGTTGACCAAAAACTGCGAAGCGTTTTAGGGGATACGGATCCCTTTTGGATGCGTTGGCGTTTTGTTGCGGAGAAGAAGGGCTGGTTAGAATGATACACGTTAACGAACAGCCCGAACCAGCTAACTTTAATGCAAACGTGAGATTGAAAGGGCTGAAGTACCTCTCGGACCACGGCATCGATCCTAACACGCCATTGCCCCCCAAGACTATCATTTCAACCTGTTGGCGCGATTGCTTGGATGATATGTACACGCTTTACAGCGGGACATGCGCCTATTTAGCGGTTCATTTTGAACGAGTTACAGGAGCGGGATCTGTCGACCATTTTATTGCCAAATCACCAATGCCCAGCAGAGCATATGATTGGCCCAATTATCGCCTTGCCTGTTCCAAGATGAATAGCTGTAAACGCGAGTATGACGATGTGCTTGACCCCTTTCTTCTGGCTGACGGTTGGTTTCATGTAGAACTGGTTAGCGGTCGCATTTTTGCGAATCCAGAACGTACCGCCGCAGAAATTACGCTGATCGATGCAGCCATCGAGCGTTTAGGTCTAGACGAACCAGGATGTCGCGAAATGCGTGGTCGACACTATCTGGAATTATTGTCAGGGCGAATACACGGCAGCTTTTCTCAACAAGCGATCCCCGTTTGTTTGGATGGAAGCCAACCGGCAAGGACTGCTATGAACTGAATACTGAATACTGAATACTGAATACTGAATACTGAATACTGAATACTGAATACTGAATACTGAATACTGAAAACTGAAAACTGAAAACTGAAAACTGAAAACTGAAAACTATCCCCCATGATCAATTCAATCAAGATTCGCAACTTCAAGAACATTAAATCGGAAGATATCGAATTCGAGCGACTCACTGTATTTGTAGGGGCAAATGCGAGCGGTAAAACGAGCGTACTCGAGGCGATCCACTATGCGACGCTTGCTCCCAATGGTGATCCGGCAAAGGTTTTTGGCTATGAACGCCATTGTGACTGGCTCTACACACGAGGTGGCGAAGGGGACCTTAGCCTAGTATGTGAAACGGATGGTGGGCAGTATGGAGTAACCGCCACTTGCAACTCGTCGCTTCTTGGATTTTCCGAAGATGATCGCGAACGCCTAGGTAGTGGAATATGGGCGTTTGAAAGGATACCTCGTGACGAGGCGCTTCGTCGCGAGGCATTGCGAACTGCGAAGTCGATGGTTTTTTTGCATTTGAGCTCATCAAATTTGGCGAACGAATCCTACTCTGAGAACCAACCGCCACGCATTGAGTTCGACGGAACCGGGCTTGCATCAGTCTTAGCCTATTTGAAACTCTCCGATGATGAAGCGTTCGAGAAGATCGAAGATTTCATGCGCAAATTCATTCCACATTTTAGGCGGATTCGAATTCAGAAAAAAAGTATTCGACGTGTCGAAACTGAGTTCATCAAAATTGACGAAGAGTCTGTTCCTCGAAGAATAACTCGCAACTACCAGGGTAAAACTCTACTTTTTGATTTTGCCAATTCAAAGAACGTTTCGGCGCATACGGTCAGTGAAGGCACACTCTTATTGCTAGGACTTTTGACGGTCGTTCTTGGTCCGATTCGGCCCAATATTCTTTTAATGGATGACATTGAACATGGCTTACATCCATTAGCGCAAAACAACTCTTAGAAGTGCTTGCGTTGCTAATGAACGAGTTTCCGAATCTTCAAGTTATAGCAAGCGCGCACTCGCCTTATCTGCTAGATGGTCTAAAGCCTGAACAAGTCCGATTGGTTTCGGCAGACGACCAAGGGTATTCGATCGTTCGTAAGCTTGAAGACCATCCGGACTTTGAAAAGTGGAAGGACGAAATGGCTCCCGGAGAAATGTGGAGCATGTTTGGCGAGAAATGGGAATCTGCAAAGGATGAGGTCGAAACATTGGTGGTGCCGATGTTCACTGAAAGGAAAATGGAAGGCCGATGAGAGTCCTCGATACTCTAGTCCGCAAGATTCGCGAAGCAGCAACGCACAATCCTGACGTCCAACTTGCTCCTGCTTGTATACTTTGGCCCGACGGAGATCGGCAGTGGCAAACGATCGTTCCAAGATTGCAAAACGAAATTCTAGAGCTCTTTCAATTGGGAGATCTGGTTCCGGACAAGCGAGTCGGTCCTGCTATCTGGTTACGATGTGTAATCGCTAGAAAACTTGAGGGCGCTTCATTGCCTGCAGGCACGGTGCCAATTCTTTACTTGCCCGGTGTCAGTCGGCAAGACCTGCGCGCAGTGGAGTCGTGTCCCGAATCGCTGAAGCCACTTGCTGAGTTGCAGTTCAGGGGTGTGATTTGGTCGCAAGTAAACGCCAAGGATTGGACGATCTTGGCATACCTGAAATCGAACCAAGGAGGTCTAGGGCTCGATGTCGCTCAAGACTCAGATTCCAAGCATGCGATGCAACTTGCGCTTTATCGTGTTCTCGATGAGGAAGTCTCGATGCTCAAGGGCAAACATCTCGATAAGGATTATTTTAATACCCTTCTCTCCGGTGGCGATCCGATTCGCGACTTGTTGCAGTGGCTGGATCAGGGGGAGGGGTTCAAGGCGGCACGAGATGAGAATCAATGGCGAGGCTTTGTTGAAATCTGTAAGTCGCAGCTTGGATTTGATCCCGAAAATGATGGACCACTAAAGGCTGCGAATTTGCTCGCGCATCGGAAAGGTGGCTGGAACAGTGTGTGGGGGAGGTTTTGCGAAGCTCCTGCTCGGTACACGCATGTTCCAAGTCTGCTGCGGAAAACGCCGCTCTCGATGGACCTTTTCGACGACAAGTCTGCTTGGCCTCAATGGAACGAAAGCAAAGAACTCCATCTACGGCAAGATCTGATGAAGATCGCGGAGTTGCCTCCTCACGAGGCTCGCGAGCGAATTCTCATGGCAGAAGCAGAAAATGGATCACGTCGCGAATTGGTGTGGGCGGAGCTTGGGGAAGCGTCACTTGCGAAGGCACTCAAGAGCTTGACGACCATCGCGGAAGTGACGAAACAGAGTTTTGCTGCGGGCGCGCCGAGTGATATGGCTTCGGCTTATGAGACGACGGGCTGGCTTGCCGACGCTGCGGTGCTCGATTCGTTGGCTGCAGTTAGCAAACCTGAAGATATCACCGCCGTTCAAGCTGTTTTGCAAACCGTTTACCTTCCTTGGATTGACGAGTCGGCTAGGCACCTTCAGTCGCAAGTGGAAAAGGGAGGTTACCCTGGTGGTTTTGCAATAGACCGCGCACATCATGATCCCCAACCAGGAGAGTGCTTTGTCTTTGTTGACGGTTTACGTTTCGATTTGGCTAAACGATTGGATGAACTTCTTCGCATGAAGGGGCTTTTTGTTGATTCTCAAATGGCGTGGTCAGCATTACCGAGTGTGACAGCTACTGCGAAAACCGCCGTTACTCCTGTCCGCCATTTAATTCGTGGGCAGGAAGTCAATTCGGATTTCGAACCATCGGTTGCGACTACAGGGCAATCGCTTAAAGGCGGCTATCATCTTAAAAAGCTACTCAATGACAATGGTTGGCAGATCCTCGATCGTACTGACGTCGGCAACTTCCACGGTCGCGCCTGGACAGAGATTAGCGACATTGATCACGAAGGTCATGAACGCGGTGCAGGTTGCGTCAAACAATTTGATTTTATCCTTCTGGGGATACGGGATCGCATACTCTCCTTGATAGATGCTGGATGGAAGCAGGTTCGCGTCGTGACCGACCACGGTTGGTTGTTGATGCCAGGAGGTCTACCCAAAACGGAACTGCCTTCGGCTCTTTCCGAAAATACATGGGGTCGATGTGCTGCCATCAAACCAGGTGCGGCATGCAACGAGACGCTGTACACTGGCATTGGAATATTGATTTGAGCTTTGCACTAGCACTAGGCGTGAGTTGTTACCGAGCTGGAGTTGCGTATACGCACGGAGGTATCAGTTTGCAGGAATGCGTTCTTATGGAACTACACGTTCGAACTGCTCCTGGGCTCTCGAATTCAGGAGTCGATATTCAAGATGTGGTTTGGCTTGGATTGAGTTGTAAGGTCTCAATTGAGGGCAAAGCGGAAGGGCTACGCCTTGACATTCGAACGCATGCTGGTAACTCATCGTCGAGCGTGACGATAAACGATCGTCCTTTCAAAGAGGATGGCACGGCATCTGTGGTGATCGAGGATGACACTTTGGCTAATCATGAAGCTACGATCGTGATCGTTGACGCTCAAGGTCAACTTATAGCACAACGAAACACTGTGATTGGGGTGAGTTGAAGAAGTTTTCAGTTTTCAGTTTTCAGTAAAAAAACAATGAACTGAAAGCCGAGCACCTCCCACCTCCCACTTCCCACTTCCCACTGAACACTGAACACTGAACACTTCCCACTGAACACTTCCCACTGAACACTTCCCACTGAACACTTCCCACTGAACACTTCCCACTGAACACTTCCCACTGAACA
>JAYTVL010000220.1:0-5987 GCA_043744075.1 Pirellula sp.
CGAAAAACCGGCGGCTAGCGCCATGCCGCTCACACCTTCGGCGAAGGTTTACTCCTTTCGGACCCTAAGTTTAACGACAATCGAGCTTTAGGAACGATAGCAGACTCACAGAATTTGAGAAAAAATTGTCGTTACGCGAACGGCAGCAATAAAAATACCGACGATCGCCATCGAGTCGGACACTGAACTCTTGCGAGCCCAGCTACTGCCATCTACGTTCCACGGCGATTCCCGAACCAATAAATATGCGAGCGATCACAAAGTCTTAGATCATGATCCCGACACCATGTCGCCAGCCAAGTCGAGTGCAATCTCAGATCTGCAGTCGTTGTTCCCCGCGGCATCAACATCACTCGATCACGATCCCATTCCGGAAGTACGTTCAGGTACTCAAGCACCTCCTCGGCATCGAGAATGGAGCCAACTACGAACTTGAGCTGGTATTCGCCTAAAGCCATCAAGCTCTTTACGACGTCAGGACGGTTGCGGCGTTCATCATGCTGCTTAACCCATTCGTCTGATGCGTACCCGATCGGAGTTGAATTACTCAGCTTTGGACTGATCGACCATAGATCACACGCAACGTCTCGGTAAATAGTCCCCGCTGTTTCTATCGTGATGTGCCGCTGATGCCGGTGTAACGCATCGCAAACTTCACGAAGTTCCTCAAAAATCATGGGTTCTCCGCCCGTTATGACGACATGTTGTGTCGTCCATTTCGTTGCAGCTACGACAATATCGTCAACGGTCCAGGAGTCCCCCTCTGGTTCCCACGAAGCATATGGAGTGTCGCAAAACCAGCAGCGAAGATTACAGCCACTCGTTCGAATAAAGACGCTGGGGGTCCCAGTAAATCGGCCTTCCCCTTGGACGCTATGAAAAATCTCTGAGATCCTGATCACACTGGCCTCGGATTCGCGTCGTTTGACCAATCATGGGTGCATATCTGCCGTTACGATCGCAAAATGCACTGTTATTCTAATGCCAAATCATCAGAATACACAAAAACCGAATCCATGCGTATCCTTACTTGCCGTTTCCCTTTGGAGAATACCAGTGCCCGGCACGCCGTTCCAAGACCAACTTGAGTGTTTCGACAATTCATTTCCTGATCGAGAGTATCACATTGAAATTGAATGCCCAGAGTTTACGTCCATGTGCCCTAAGACAGGTCAGCCTGACTTTGGTATCCTCATTTTTCGCTATGTGCCAGACACAAAATGCGTTGAACTAAAAAGCCTCAAACTATATTTGCAAAAATTTCGCAACGAAGGAATCTTTTACGAAAACGTGACCAATCGCATCCTAGATGACTTTGTCACAATCGTAAAACCACGTCGGCTCACACTTGAAAGTCGCTGGGGCGCACGCGGCGGCATCACTTCTGTCATTACAGTAACGCATGAAAAGGTAAAGTAAAATGATAACCGAAACACAGTCATACGCCTCGAATCCCGTTTTGCTGAGCGGGTTTGCAGACGAAGCCGCAAATCAGAAAACTGCCGAACAACAGTTTTGTGCCTTTGCGGCTTTGGGACTCCGATATTATTCGCTGCGTTTTATCGATGCAGGGGCGGGTATCCAAAATGCAATGCTACTAGAGCCCGAATCAATTGATCGCATCTTGGCCCTCCAAGTCGAATACGGTCTTCGCGTGTCGTCCTTGGGATCTCCAATTGGCAAAGTGAAGTTGCTTGATGTGGCAGATGGAACTTCAAATCGGTACGTGCCCTTCGAAGAATATTTGAAAAAGGACGTTCAACGAGCCTGTGATCTTGCAAATACTTTTGGTTGCAAACTCATTCGAGGTTTCTCGTTCTACCATCCGCGAGGAACAGACCCGGACGGACACCTCAGCCAAGCAATCGATCAACTAGGAAGAATTGCTCGCTTGTGCGATTCCCATGGCCTGACATTTGGACTCGAGGTTGAAGCTAACTTGATCGGCCAAACAGGCAAGCTTCTCAAAAAGCTTTACGACGGTGTATCCGATCCCGCCATGCTTCTAATTTTTGACGGAGCCAATCTCGTTTGCCAAGGAATGTCGACCGAACAAGTGTTCGAAGAGTACTTGGCCATGAAGGATGGGATGGGATGGCTCCACGTCAAAGACTACCAACGACCTACTACTCGCTCATCGCACGTGGACGAGGACTCACTTAAAAACTTCGTTCCTGCTGATCTAGGTGATTCGGGACATGAGGCGATTTTCCGCGACGTCAAACGGGACTACGCTGAACTGCTAGCCAAACTTGCCAATCGAGGTATCCCTGGTTTATTCCTGGACCTCGAACCGCATGTCAAGGGGGGCGGTCAATTCGGCGGATTCAGCGGTCCAGATGGATTCGGCGTTGCACTTCGAGGATTGTGCCGCTTACTTGACTACGTTGGCTTGAACTACGATTTGCGAACGTTTGCTGACATCCGCAAAAGTGTGGCGACCGCGAGCACGGCGAAAGCGGGCGCATAGTTGCGGATGAGTAAATCATCGAAGGCAAGTACGTGGAGAGACGAGTTTCCTTTTTCGTCCCACTTTTTTCATCTTGAGCCAGGTGTACGTATGCACTACATCGATGAGGGGCCTAGAGATAATTCTGCCCCAACGATTTTGTGCGTTCATGGAAACCCGACATGGTCCTTCTATTATCGGTCTATCGTCTCGCGATTTTCTGGTTTGCATCGAGTCATTGCAGTCGATCACGTTGGCTGTGGACTAAGTGATAAACCGCAAAAATACCGTTATTCGTTAGCTCAGCATACATCCAACTTGGTTCGATTGATCGACGAACTGAACTTGGATCAGGTTGCGCTAGTAGTCCACGATTGGGGTGGCGCAATTGGTTTGGGAGCAGCGGTCCAGCGAGTCGATCGATTTCGCAAAATAATGGTACTCAATACTGCTGCTTTTCCTCCTCCCTACATTCCACGTCGCATCGCCGCGTGTCGAATACCATTACTTGGCTCATGGGCAATCCGGTACGCAAACGCTTTCGCGCGGGCAGCGATTTTTATGGCAATCAATCGATTGCCGAGACTGAGCAGTAACGCTCGTGACGGTTTGCTAGCCCCTTACGATTCGCCGAAAAATCGGGTCGCCATCGACGGATTCGTACGGGATATTCCGATGACACTAAAACATCCAACGTGGAATATTCTAATGCAACTTGAACGGGACTTGCCGAAGTTGAGCGGATTGCCAATCCGATTCGTTTGGGGGATGCGAGATTGGTGCTTCCGTCCGGAATGCATGGAACGCATGAACCTCGCTTGGCCCTACGCGACACGACGCGAACTAAGCGATGTGGGACACTATGTTATGGAGGAAGCGCCCACGGAGGTTATGGAAGAACTGAACAGACTCCTTGATGGCCACTCGAAATAAGCACCCATGCACAAGTTTTCGCACACAATTAGTTTAACCGCGTGCCCATTGAGCCGCGTTTTCCTCGCGAAAGCGCGGGGCGATGCGGCGATGCCCACGCGGTTAAACGAAGAATCTTATCCGTGGGTGCTTAGTAAAACCCAAAATCAGCAAGCGAATAGGGAACAATGAGTGAACTCACGATTGGCCAAAGAGTTCAATGGGCGATCGAAACAGAATGCTCCGCGATCAAAGTGGGTAATGTTCATCCGTCTGCATCGTTTCGAGACTTGAGCCACCAGCATTTTGTCAAAGCTGCGAATGCGATAGGCCAAGCCATGGATCTGAACATCGGGCAGTCCGTTGGGCAACTCGTTTTAACGTCAGTTCAAGCGATGATGGACGCGGTCGGCACAAACACGAGTCTTGGTACGATTCTCCTCATGGCACCACTAGCGGTTGCAACGCATCGTATTGCAAATAATCGAGACGGAACGAAATCGTTTAAAGAATTCGTGAAAGAAGTATTGGCATCACTGAAAGTAGAGGACTCAAGTGATATTTACGAAGCGATACGCATTGCCAAGCCTGGAGGCCTAGGGAATACTGATTCGATGGATGTCCACCAGTCTGCTCCAAAGAACATTCTTGAGGCAATGCGGATTGCGGCCGCTTGGGATGACATAGCTCTTCAATACATAAGTGATTTCGAACTCGTATTCGCAATCGCTATGCGAATTGAAAGTAAACGATCGTTTGGCCTAACGGTACTCGATGCGATTCGGTGTGTGCAGATCGAACTACTGTCTGAGCGAGTAGACAGCCTCATTGCGAGAAAACAAGGCCAGGCTTTTGCGAAACACCTGCAAGCTTTTGCGAGTGAAGTGATTGAATCCGGTCCGTTTGGGAGTGACGAATATCTGGCTGCTTGGCATCGATTCGATCATGATTTACGAGACGATGAGCATTGCGGTAACCCAGGCACCATTGCAGACTTAATTGCAGCTGGGCTTTACACAGCATCATTCTACAGCTTGCCGAACGTTTTTGAGTGTAGCATAGGCTTCCAGCGCTTCCAGCCCGTGATTTGAAGAGGGTGCAACCGGCAGCGAAAGGCGACACTGATTGATCGGAAGATCCTAAGCGAGGGACCAGCAACAAAATCCCTCGGTTTACGAAAAACAGCCTGCATTTAAACTGTTTTTCGCAGCATTACCTTACGACGAAAACTCGATAGCCAATGAATAATTCAGGCTAGCGATCCTTAAATTTGGCGGCGATTCCAAGACCATCGCCAATTTGCATACTGCAAAGCAATTCACCAAAGACCAGCAACCAAGTTACCAGTTGCGGGTCTGCCTGGAAACATTGGTCAAGTCGCTGCCTAAGATCGGTCAGGCCGCATGTACCGCGTTTGAGCTTCTTGCGGCGACAATAGATGATCGGCCAAACCGTTGCCCAAATGCCTTGAAACGTTGGTGAGCATCGGAGCCCTTCACCGCATAACACGGCCAAGTGAAGATCATCGAACGCTGATACAGACTCGCACCATTCGGCCCATTTGCCTTGATTATTGACGCCTTGGGTTATGTTGTTGCCCGAATTCTTCTTTCTTAGTTTGGCAAATCGCTCGTCAGCACTTTGGATCGTGAGCAACACATTCTCTTGCGTCGCTTTCGCATCAGGTCGGTACACACTGATTGGCTCTTCAATGACTTTGACCATGGTTGCTTGACCTTCAATTGCAAAGGTCCACGTTCCGTCGACCCAATTGTTTGCTTTCCAGCTCGCGGTTGTCTTAAGCTCCAAGGTACTCTTACCCGAGGATTCCATTGTAAACCCAGTCGGAGCGTTCGATCCTTGTCTGGCAACACGTCGTTGCCAGGAAACGAAGTCGCCGCTCAGGATTCGCATCGTTACCTGAGTAGACCAATCACGAATCCCCATCGCGTTGGCCCAAACCGTCGCATCGTCTATTTTCGGCGGCTCATTCTGTTCGATGGAGAATTCATCGGTGCAGTCCAGAACCCATTCTGCTTGAGCACAGGGAATTGACGTCAAAAGCCACTTCAATTCGTTTGAGACGCCAAACTGCCAAAGGGACTCCAGAGCCGCGTCTAACATATCCGCCTTTTCGCGGATGGTTGTCAGGCTTGTGATGCAGTCGATCCAGTCCAAGTGCTTCTTTGCAATCAGTCTTGATTGCTGAATGACTGGATCGCTTAACCCCATAAACGCTTGAAGCCAACCAGAGTTGGCGTAGTCTTGTTCAGTCGGTGATAACGTCTTGGACATCGGTATTCCAGAAAAATTGAATCGTTGAAAACTACCAATGTCAATTTAGCAGTGCGCTAGGGTGGCCTACTAGTGCAAGTCAAAACTTTGTGGAAGTGAACGTAGCTTAGGCTTCCAGCCTGAGATTTCAGGATTATCCCACACAGGCAAGATGCCTATGCTACGTTTAGAACCTATGCTTCGTTCAAAAACAGAATTTAGTTGGCATTGGTTCTTCTATCGTCGTCGTGGACGCCCGATGTCGACGCCATCCAGCTTGTCTGGATGGTGAGTGCGTTTGGTAACCAAAAGTAATCGCCCCTCAGCCCCCCTTTTTTCCCTCGACCGGCTG
>JAYTVL010000221.1:0-22773 GCA_043744075.1 Pirellula sp.
TTACTGCGAATTTGTCAAGCAATATCAGCCGCAGGGCGCTAGCCCACGGTTTACGGCAAAGAACCGGACGCTAGCGCGTTCCGGCTAATTAAATCAACAAGTCCCAAGGTCGAATGGGGTGTTTGTAATCATAAAATGCTAGCGGTGAAAGGATAAGATTCGGATGACACGACAGCTTCTACTCATGCGTCATGCCAAGAGTGATTCGAAAGAAGTGGGGCTTGGCGACAAGGAAAGGCCGCTCAATTCCCGTGGAAAAGCGACCGCCCCAATGATGGCTAATTGGGTTTTTGAAAATGAATATTTGCCAAATCTGGTGATCTGCAGCGGTGCAATTCGAACGCAACAGACCCTCGAACTGATGATCCAGCGGTGGACAACGATCCAGACATCAGTCCCGAGTCTTCTATTGCCTCAAGTGATCATAGAGGACAGTTTGTACTTGGCCTCGGATTCGCTCATTCTTAGCATCGCTCAAAATGGTACAACTGGAAGCGAATCGAGATCCTGCGTATTGATACTAGGACACAATCCAGGCATGGAGGTGTTAGCTAGCAAGCTTAGCGGATGCGACGTTATCATGCCAACTGGAGCAATCGCAATTTTTGTTCCTTCATCGACTGAAGGGGAGTGGCCGTGCGACTGGCACGACGCAAAGATGTGGAAGTGGCGGGGTTTAGTGAAACCACGAGAGTTGGGCACTGAAAAGATCTAGAAAAATGCTTAGCCCTTTTGTTAGAGTTGCACAAAGTGTAACGATTAATTGGACGATAGTGATATTCGACGCATTGCTTAGCGAGGTTGTTCGGCAATGCAATATCGAACGAAAAAGGGAGCTGGGTGAATGAGTAAGATTAGCAAAGCGCAAATGGTACGATGGATTGCTACACGCGTTCGATGGGTTTCGTCCGCCGGAATGGTAGGAACAATATGTCTCACATCTAGTCTTGCAGTGGAACGCGATCCGCTTGCTGTCAAAGGTTTAGGATACACACCTCGACAGAGTAACGTTGCATACGACAAGGTTGCTGAGAAAGATGTTGATTCCTGCACGAGTAAATACGAAACGAGAAATGGATTTGATGGGCTAGTGATTTACAGCCCGGATGGTCAACCTCTTCGACGGTTTGCCGACGGTAATGGCGATAAACAAGTCGATCAATGGTGTTACTACAGAGATGGAATCGAAGTGTATCGAGACATCGATAGCGATTTCAATGGCGCTGCTGACCAATATCGTTGGCTAGGCACAGCCGGAACTCGCTGGGGATTGGACAAGAACGAAGATGGCAAAATCGAACAATGGAAAGTTATCTCGGCTGAAGAGGTGACGATGGAGATCGTGGAAGCGATCAAGTTGAGAGACGATGAGAGATTTCGAAGGCTTCTCGTTTCGGATGCAGAACTTAAAATACTTGGGCTAGGCGAAGACAAAGGGGATCAATTAACAACTCGTCTCGAAAATGCGAAAAAGGGTTTTGCTGAATTCGCGAGGAGCCAGAAGATGATCAACGTGGGAACAAAGTGGGCTCACTTCGCAGCGGACAAACCGGGAATTGTGCCGGCTGGCACAGAGGGAGCTTCGCAAGACATCGTCGCGTATGAAAACGTAATCGCCATTGTAGACAACGAAGGGACGAGTCAACAATTGATGATTGGAACACTTGTTCAAATCGGTAACGCTTGGCGTCTGGCCGATCTCCCTCGAACGATCAGCGAAGGATCCGTTTTAGCGGATAGCGGTCTATTTTTTCCCGCCTCAGCAAGCAATCGGATCGGTAGCTCTTCTTCGGAGAATGGATTATCACAAGAGGTGCAACGCCTTCTGACAGACCTTGAAAAAATCGAAGGAGAAATCAAGGATGAAGCTGGCGATCGCAGCCGACTTCACGGAGACAAGGCCAATGTTCTGCAGAAACTGGTCTTAGCACACAAGGGAACGGACCAAGTGGAGCTTTGGGTCAAGCAATTTGCTGACTCTATTAGTTCGGCTGCTCAGGCAGGAGAATATCCTGAGGGAGTTTCGAAACTTCGATTACTTGAATCGCAACTTGGCAACATGCCAAAGGGGAAAGAACTTGTCCCGTACGTAGCCTACAGGCTATTGAGCACCGATTACACCATTAAGAGTCTCGGAGAGAAAGTCGATTTCGCAAAGCTCCAAACCGAGTATATGGAAAAGCTTGAGGATTTTGCTCGCGATTATCCCGACAGCAGCGACGCAGCCGACGCGATGATCCAAATCGGACTGAACCATGAGTTAGCGGGTGACGAAGCCGAGGGAGAGAAATGGTACAACAAAGTTGCCTCGAGATTTCCTAAGACAATGCAAGGAAAGAAAGCTTCAGGAGCGATAGCAAGGCTCAGTTTAGAAGGTCGACAATTTCGCATTTCTGGCAAAACGGTTGACGGCAAGCAAGTCGATACCAAGACGATGGCCAAAAGTCCTATCCTTATTCACTATTGGGCAACGTGGTGTAGTCCCTGTAAAGCTGACATGGCAGAACTAAGAAAACTTCAAGCCAAGTATGCGAAACAGAATCTGCAGATCGTTGGTGTCAATTTAGATACCGATCCAAGAGCGGCTGCCGAATTCCTTCAAAACGGCAAGGCTTTTCCTTGGCCGCACGTACAAGAACAAGGTGGCTTTGAGAGCGATCTCGCGGTCGGGCTTGGAGTATTAAGCGTGCCAGTCACGATCTTGATTGATGGTGAAGGCAAAGTTGCCAAGCGAACATCGCATTTTAGCAAAAACATGGAAGATGCGATTGAGGACCTGCTTGCGAAACCTGCACCGAAACAGGTAGCCAAGCCACAAGCCCCAGCAACTCAGCCAAGCGCGAGGAAAGCGCAGCAGCCGAATCCATCAGGCAATGCCAACCCAACGCGACCTCGCTAAGGCGATCAGAAGAAATAAATTTACCAGCTTTACGACGGACATCTTTGTCCGTCGTGCCTTTCGACGGACTTTGAAGTCCGTCGTACGGTAAAGTCATATCTGCCGCTCGCCTTAAGGAAACTCCCGGCTCCACCGACCTCGTGTCGGTGGACCAAAGACTGATTGGCTAGAATCGCGTCTTCAACACCTGATTTCGTCCCCGCTTGTTTTCGTTCGCCGGAGGCGAACGAAAACAAGCGGGGACGGAGGCGCCGCAGGGTAGTATTGCTAGCCCGTCAGTCTGGCTTCCATCGAAACAAGCTCGATGGAGAGCTTAATTCAACGCCATTGGAGTTCAACTCGGGGGATGTTTACCATAGGGTCGGCTAATCGGTTTTGTTTGAACTGTCTGTAAAGAATTTCAAGGCTATGGGCTTCTTGCCATCGATGTCCTGAGCTGCCGCAAGCACAAGACCGCGATCGCCCCCGACTTCAATAAACTCGACTCGGAATGGGACAAGACCACGAGGAACTCGAGCCCAGCGAGTCAGAGTTTGAAGGCCATGGGCCAAATCGTTGTCGATAAGTAATTGATTATTCAAATACAGTTTGCTTCCATCATCAGAGCCGATTCCAATTCTTACCAAACCAGACTCTGGGAATTCAATGTAGCCCGAATAGACAATCGAGTAACTGCGTTTCTCAGATGTGTTCACGAGGTTCAGATCAACTTTGTCAACAACTCCTCGCTTGATTGGCTTGAGTTCCTTGTAATCCGGAATAGACGGGAACAGCCCATCATAAAATTGATAATGGACTCCCGGTATCTTGTGCGCCATTGACACATTGGATTGAACGACCGCAGCCCGCAATTCTAGCTTAGCTTGGCCTTTTTTTGATCCATTTTCGTCGGACGACCTAGGGCATCGACCGTTCGCCCAAAAGTTAGCACAGCTATTTCCATAAAACCAGACCAAGCGATTTTTACCCACCGATTCTTTCAACGAGGCAGAAAAAAGGGGGCGATACCATTGAAATAAACGTCTGGCATCTTGCATCTTGCAGAGGGACTATTTACGATTTCGATAATTGCGTTACCTAATTTTAACGGCGTGCATTTGTGAATTAGGTCTTCTTTTTGCTTTTGTTCCTATGAGGGTTAATTAATGATGAAAAAACGAACTGGTTTTACCTTGGTTGAATTGCTGGTGGTGATTGCCATTATTGGCATCCTTGTCGGTCTGCTGTTGCCGGCAGTACAGGCTGCCCGTGAGGCGGCCCGCAGAATGCAGTGTTCTAATAATTTGAAACAGCTAGGTCTCGGGCTCCATTTACATCACGATACGTTTAATAAACTGCCGCCAGGGCAATACAACAATTTTTATGCAAACGATGGTCCGTGGATTCGCGGTTGCTGGATTCATCCAACCCTGCCCTACATTGAACAGGGGAGTCTGTTTAAGCAATTTGAGTCGCAAGTTCAAGGGAACGGTTGGGCACTTTTTGGCGACAATAATGGCCCTAATAAGTCTTCGATCATTCCAGTGCTCTTTTGCCCTTCGGATCCGGCTAGTCCTAAGACACAGACTCGAGATACGAATGTCGTTAACACTGTCGCAGGCGTGGTACAAGGACTGCACACGAATTATGTAGGATGTGCTGGGTCAACCGTATTCGGAGCCAACGGTCAAAATCTCAACGGTATCTTTTGTGTCAAATCGAAAACGCGGCTTACGGACATCAAAGATGGTACTTCAAATACATTGATGCTCGCGGAGATCGTCTTGGTTCCGGACACGACCGTGAATGACCTTCGCGGCCGCTACTGCAACTCGTGGTTTGGCAACAGCTGGTTCGGCACGCTTCGCGTTCCAAACACAACTGTGTCTGATACAGTTGGCTATCAAGGAATCAACTACCTTCCAAAAGCACCTTCGACATTGACGACAAGCACACCGAATGCTTTCCTTGCCGCACGCAGTTACCACACCGGTGGAGTGAGTGTGGCTCTTGGAGATGGCTCGGTCCGCTTCGTAAGCAACAGTATCGACGCGGTAACTTGGCGCGATTCAGGTACTCGAGATGGTGGTGAGGTTACCAGCGAATTATAACCAAGTCGGACATTAGTCTCGCAGCACTTGGTCGAATACGACCGAGGTATCATTTCAGTTCTCGACTAACAATTCGTTGGAGCATTCAATGCGATTGAAGATATTAACAGTTTTTGCAGCCGGCTTTCTCGGTTTGGTCGGTTGTAGCAATGAGGTAGGACTAAAGAAGTACGATGTGTCGGGTGCGGTGAAGATCGATGGGACAGACGTTGCGGAGGGGGAGATCATCTTTCAGTCCGAAGATCAAAGCGTCGGTGCAGAGGGAGGAGCGATCAAGAATGGAAAGTACGCATCAAAAGCTCGCGAGGGTAAGAACAAGGTTCAGATTCGGGCAACGCGAGTAGTACCCGGCAAGAAAGGTCCGATGGGCGAGGATTGGGTCGAGCAGTTCATTCCCGAACAGTTCAACGAACAGTCCACACTGAATGCTGAGGTTGGTTCAGGGAAGACGAAACACGATTTCGAATTAAAGAAGTAATACGATCGCAACTTGCGAGTAGATGGGACGATTTCCGCGTGGCATCATTTTGGAGTTGCGGCCTGTCCATTTTGCCTGCATTTGAGGTTCTGTGTTTGCGCAGTGATACGTTGCTTTTCCTCGCAATCCTCAAAAACTGACCTTTATGTTTTCAATGAAATCACACAATTTGGGTGAGCTTCAGCAATCGCAATCGTTAGCGATTTTAGCCGGCTTTTGGACCTATTAAAAAGGTGACGACACGAGATTTACAGCGACAATTGGGCTCCCAGCGCTCCATCCATCATTCAGATTCTCCGATTCGGCGATACAACCAAGCGCGGGAAAACGCCCAATGCCGGTAGGCCGTGGTTCTCGAAAGCTGCAATACATCACAAGCTTGTTCGATAGTCATGCCCCCAAAATATCGCATGACTACCAATTTGGCCTTGATAGGATCTTCGGCCGCAAGTTCCTCGAGGGCCTGATCGAGCTCTATTAATTTTGAATCTTTGATATCCGCCTTGAGCAATTCCATTGGGACATCCAATTGCTGAAACTCGCTGCCACGTTTGAGTCGTTTTCGACGTCGCGCGTTATCGACGAGTACCCGGCGCATCACTTCAGCCGCCACCGCAACGAAATGACCGGTTGAAGTCCAGTCTTTTTGTTGTTCGGATCGAACAAGTCGCAGGTAAACCTCATGAACTAGGGCTGTAGGTTGCAGGGTAATCGAGGCTGGTTCTGCGACCAGTTTTGCCGCCGCAATTCGTCTAAGTTCGTCGTAAACTAGTTCAAAAAGTTCCTTAGTGGAATCGCGGTTGAATTCCTGAATACTGGGCGAGTTTTCCGACGGTTCGGTAAGTGTCAAAACTGATTCAAGATGCATTCGGATACCTCAAAACTGAAAAGTAGGGATAAAACAGGCTGCTATATTCTGGAGCTCACAGTTCAGTGCGTAGCGAACAGTCTGCGCGCTTCACGAAATCCAAAAAAAAGAAAAAAGTTGACACTTCTCGCTCAATGTCTGCAAATCAGCCCCCCGTCGGATTTCATCCGGCGGGTAAACATTCGCCGAAGGCGAGGCGGCGATCTGAGCGGCATGGCGCTAGCCGCCGGTGTCGTTCGAAAAACCGGCGGCTAGCGCCCTGCCGCTCACACCTTCGGCGAATGTTTACTCCGGTGGAGGCACAACTGACTGCGCAACGAATAACGAATAAGCTCTCCAAATTTGTGGAAATTTGGAAACGTGAAGTTGCAGTTTCTGGCGATATCAAGCCAGAATGGCTCGTATCACTTTACCGTGAACGTCAGTCAGACGGAAATCGCGACCGGCATACCGGTAAGTTAGTCGTTCATGATCTAGGCCGAGCAAGTGCAGCATGGTGGCGTGCAAGTCATGAACTGAGACCGGATTCTCTACGGCTCGAAAACCGAATTCGTCAGTTGCGCCATAGATCGTGCCTCCTTTAGTTCCCCCTCCTGCCATCCAGAGTGAATAACCCCAGTGGTTATGGTCCCGTCCCTGAGCAGCTCCTGCGCCATTTTGTTCCATCTCTACGGTTGGTGTTCGGCCAAACTCACCCGAGCACACTATAAGAGTCTCGTCCAATAGGCCACGCTGCTTGAGGTCGATTATGAGTGCGGCCAAGCCTTGATCGCATTCTTTGGCAACCTTGCGATGCTCTACTTTAATGTTCGAGTGGCTATCCCATGGCTGCAAGTTGCCGTGCCATATTTGTACGAATCGAACACCTCGCTCGATGAGCCGTCTTGCCATCAGCAATTGTCGGTTTTGCGGACCGTCGCCATATAACTTGAGGATGTGTTCAGGCTCCTGTTGAGTGTCAAATGCGTCAGTCGCTTCCATCTGCATGCGATATGCAAGTTCAAACGATCGAATGCGGGCTTCTATGGTCGCCTCGCCAGGTCGAGAGGCTAAGTGTTTCGCGTTTAGTTTTTGGAGCAAATCGAATTGCACTTGTTGTTCGTCTGGAGTGAGTCTTACATTTCGAATATGCGCAATAAGCTTCGTAGGGTCTGCGTTCGCGGTATCCACGTGAGTCCCTTGAAACGCGCCAGGAAGGAATGCCGATCGCCAATTGCCAGCGCCACCTACGGGCATTCCACCCGGACACAACGCGACGAACCCAGGCAAATTCTCGTTTTCAGAACCCATTCCCCAGGTCAACCATGAACCAATACTAGGACGAACTAATCGTTGATCTCCAGTATTCATCAACATTAGCGACATCTCGTGGCTAGGCAATTCTGCATACATCGATCGTATTACCACCATCTCGTCGACACATGTCGCTAAATGGGGAAATATCTCGCTAACCGGAATTCCACTCTGGCCATGCTTCTGGAAAGCAAAGGGAGAGGGGAATGCAACTCCAGTCTTGCGCTCTGTCTGAAGATTATCGAATGGTAGCATCTGGCCACCACGTTTTGTCAGTTCAGGCTTGGGATCAAAAGTGTCGACCTGCGACATCCCGCCATTCAAAAAAATATGAATTACGTGCTTGGCGCGACCTGGAAAGTGAAGCCGCGACGAAGACGCAAGGCCCTCACTGGCCAGCATATCGGTCAGCGCTAGCGCACCGATCCCCATGCCACAATGGCTCAGAAAATCGCGTCTATCAGGTGAAAGCTCGTGAATCATTTTTCCACTCATACTTCAATCCACAAAGATAAATTCATTGGAAGCAAGCAAAGCGTGGGCAAGTCGTTGCCAGCCGTTGGAAGAGGACTTTTCGGAGTTGACTCGTGCGACGCTGGATCGCACGAACTGAATTGCGATTTCAACTTCTTCCGGTTCTGGATTGCGGCTAAATAGACGTCGATAGAGCCACTCCACCCGCAGTGTATCATTGTCACCGACAGCCGATTGTGACAAGCTCGCTAACTTGATCGCCCGGTCCTGAATAAACTCTGAATTCAAAGCGAAGAGCGTCTGTTGAGGAACCGTCGTATCCGGTCGCTTGATTGTGCAAGCGTTTGGGTTCGCTCCGTCGAACGTACTCGATAAATTTGAAACTATATCGCGATTGATAAACCCATAGACACTTCTGCGAGGAATCGCTGGATTTGCATTCATGTCGAACGGACGGCCTCCAAAGGCGGCATCAAGTTCGCCCGAAACAACAAGCATCGCGTCGCGCATCGACTCCAGGTCCATCCTTCGGCGCGGCATTCGCCAAAGGCAGTCATTTTCGGCATCGATCGATCTAGACCTTTCGTCCTCCATCGAGCCTTGCTGGTAAACTTCGGAAAGCATTATCCTCCGGTGCAACTTTTTTAAGGACCAAGCATCTTCGTATAGAGTCTCAGCTAAGAAGTCCAATAGTTCTGGGTGAGTTGGCGGTCTCCCGCGAGTTCCAAAGTCGTCCGCAGTTCGCACCAGTCCCTCACCAAAATGGTGCTGCCAGACCCAATTGACGATGACGCGCCGGGTCAGTGGATTGTTCCGTGCGACCGTGCTTTGCGCCAAGCCCATCCTACGCATTCCATCAAGATAAGGTTGTTCGATGGTCGGCTCGATGGAATTGGCCATGGACTTGGACAAGGCGGAAAGGAAATTTGACTGGACGCGTTCACCTCGTGTCAGCGGGTTTCCCCTCAGGAAGACAAAGTATTCATTGGGCTGAGAACTTTCACGCAAAACCATAGCCCGTGGTGGAGAGCCCGGTGCAGAAAGATGCAGTTCGTGAATCTCGCCGCGTCTCCCACCCACAGCATCCGAAAGCGTACGATTTAATAGTCTGGCGGATACGTCATTCGGAAGGTTTGTAGGCGAATCATCCCCGAAGAGATGGTGGCGAAGCTGCCGATTGACGGGGCTGTTTATTAGTAGATGCTTTGGATCTTCGTCGGGAACCACACTTTCTTGCGACACGGCTTCGAGTGCCGATTGCTGCAATGCTTGCATCCATTCCTGAAAGACTTCCGCAAAGAGTTCGCCATAAGTATCTGCCACGTCCGTCATCGTCTGAGGCTGTTTTTTGGAAATTGCCTCCAATACACGAGGGTTCCATTTGGGTGGCTTTGATCTTAGACGGTGCAATTCAATCGGCTTGACTGTTTCTTGGTTCGTCTTGACTCGCGCCTCAATCCATTCCGTAGCCAATAAGCCAAAATTTTCGCCAACCATTTTTGACAAACTCAGCCATGCCCCAAACACGGGATCGTCCTCTCGTTTCGCCGCCAGATAGGAACGCCATCGATTCAGTACTAGCGGACGAATATCATCAGTACGATATGAAAGAAAGCTCGTAGATAGATCTTGTTCTGGTGTGCCTTTGGCCAATTCACGGAGGTAGAGCCCAACCTGCATCCGCAGGCGATTTCGCATTACTTCGCTTTGATCGCGAACCATATCTTCGTGTTGTATCTTCAGATCCTGCAATTCGCGTTGGTACTCGATTGTCCAGGTCGAATCAAGTATTTCGCCAACGACCGGCAGGTTTTCGGGAACGCTGCTACTGGCTAGAGTCGCATACAGCGAATAATAGTCCTTGGTTGAGATCGCGTCGAATTTGTGATCATGACAGCGTGCGCAAGAAACGGTAAGCCCCATCAATCCACGTGTCACAACGTCAATTTGATCGTCGATCACGTCATTGTGATTCCGGTATTGCATACCGACGGTCAGAAACCCCAAGGCAGCAAGGGACGGATCATTCTCGCGTAGCCCTAATTGATCAGCAGCGATTTGCTCGATTACGAACCTATCGTACGGCATGTCTTCATTGAAGGCGCGAATAACGTAGTCCCGATATGTATATGAGAACGGAAAGGCTGTAAACCCGATAGCACTTCCACCATGTGTGTCTGCATATCGAGCGATGTCCAGCCAATGTCTGCCCCATCGCTGACCGTAGGCTGGAGAGTCAAGCAGTCGATCGAGCAGCTTTGCGTATGCTTCAGCACTTTTGTCGTTTACAAACTCGTCAACTTCGCTCCACGCCGGCGGTAGGCCAGTAAGATCGAGGGAAGCTCGCCGAATCAATTGTTGACGACTTACTGGTTTCGCCATGGATAACCCGCAGGCATCGAGAGCCTGTGCGATGAACCAATCGATTTCGGAAGGAGGCACTTTGCTATTTGACTCATGCGTCGTTCCCGATGAACTGGTTGCTTGGTTCTTCGGTTTGGTGATGGGTTCGAAGGCCCAGTGACCTTGGTATGGCGCTCCTTGCTCAAGCCATTGCCGAATCAAATCAATCTCTTTGGCGCTCAATCGTTTTCCTGTTTCGGGGGGAGGCATACGTTCTTTTTCGTCATCCGACGTTATCCGCAGAAACAATTCGCTTTCGCTTGCCCTTTTGATTGCATGCTCCCTTGCGTTTTGTTCTAGATCGAGACGCAGGTCACCCTGGCGTTTGTTGGCATCGGGACCATGGCATTGAAAACAATACTCCGAAAGAATCGGCCGAATCTGCTTATTGAACTGCAAGTCCTCGGCTAAGCATTCGCCAATTTGAGCAAATTGCAGACCTACAAATACGCCTGCCATAAGCAAGAGTGAGCACCTTGGTTTTCGTGTTTGGAAAAAAACAGTCATTTTTTCACTCGGGTATTGCATCAAATCGTTCATTAATTGTCTTAATTGAATCGTGGCCAACCAACAGCGTTCGGGTAGCATTCTAAAACTGAGACCAAGGCATTGGTCGAAGTCTACATTATAACCGCCAGAACCGACAGTTCTCGCTGAACGCCAGCAAATTCGCCTTCCGTCGGATTCCCTCCGAATGGCGTTGAATTAAGAAAATACAAGGGCATTGACTAAGCCTCTCGATGACAGTAATAAGCCCAGTGGCCAGCCGAAATGTCCACACTGCCGGGCAGAGATGCACTGCATCTTGAACGAGCCCCGACCGAAATGGCGAGAGTTATTTTACGGTCCTTCGCATCCTGCGTGGTATCAATTGAGCTCCACAGTGTTGTTGTTTTGGGGCTATGTAACTATTGTATCCTGGCCAAGGTTTGTGCATGCCTGAAGGCAACATCGATCATCGCGTCTTGACGAGCGTTGATCCAAGACCCGGAGTCGAAGGTCATTTCGCGTCAACCGTTTGAGTGCGAGTATGCAGTACAAGCTGAAAAAGCGAGGAATGCAAATGGCTTATAGCGGTAATGCTTCTTGGGCGTGATGACGTATAGTACCGTCGATAGCGGGTAATGCCGAAGAAGGGAAGGAGGTCATGCCGTCGCTCGCTTCGAGTCTGGCACCGAACACACGCTGTGGTGAGTTGGCGGGATCTCCGTTTACTGCTACGGCTAGCGCCGAGACTCGCCCCAAGTCGCGGGTCGGCTGCCTTGATAGTTAGATACGTTACTTGCCGCGACTGGGTGACGATGGTCGTTCGTTGCGGTAGAATGCAGACATGGATATCGTCTACATCGAGACTTCGATCATAAGCCATGCGACCGCTCGCCCAAGTTCGGATCCTGCCATTGCCGTGCTTCAAGATCAGGCGAAGCGTTGGATGGTTGAACAGAGACCTTTGTACGAGATTGTGACGTCCCAGCTCGTCATTGATGAGGCATCGTGGGGCGACCCGGATGCGGCAAAGCGAAGGTTGGTTTTGCTGGACGGTATTCCGGTTTTGCCTGCAAATCCCGATGCCGATTCCGTTGCCGACGAAATCATTTCGCGATCAATGATGCCAACGATTGCAAGACTCGACGCATTGCATGTTGCCACAGCTGCTTTGGCTGGAGTACAATATCTGCTGACACAAAACTGTACGCATATCGCGAACGCTCATGAGCTTCCGCGTGTCTACAGATTGCTTGATGAACTTGGACTTTCTGGAATGCTAATTTGTACTCCAATTGAATTTTTCGGTGGTAACTGATGACGCGAAACCCAATACTAGACGAACTGCACGAAGCAAGACGCAAAATAATGGCTGACTGCAACGGCGACACGGCCGCCTATCTTCGAGATGCGCAATTAAGACTTGAGGCGTCAGGCCGGCCGATATGGCAGGGCAAGCAACGAACAAAGCATTGTACCGAAGTCGCCGATCGGCCGGTTCCTGATGGTGGCTCTACTGCGGCGACTCGGTGAATGCCGGCGACTCGATGATCGAGCGCCGTAGTACAAGATCGCCTGTGAATCCCGTATCCACCCATACATCCATACTTTGCAGGTTGCTGGTCGCTCCGTCAAAGACCGATATTCTCAAAATCGCTCTGCTCAGTTCTTATCTTGACTAGCATCGACTACCCGTTGGCTCTGCAACTCTTTCCATTCCGACTAGGAATAGTGAACAATGAACTTTCGCAACAAGAACACACGTCGTAGTTTCAATCGCAGGGCATTGGTTGCTTCCGCGTTTACGGCGATCAGTGCAAAGTCCTATAGCCAGGTGATTGGGGCTAACGAACGGGTCAACATCGGATTGCTCGGGTTTGGACTGATTGGACGAATACATGCTCGAACGTTTCATGGACTGTCGGAAGCCAAAATCATTGCTGTCTCGGATGCCTTCAAGCCACGATTGGGCGCTTGTAAAGCGATTGTGCCTGACGTGAAATCATACGGTGATTTTCGAAAGTTACTCGATGAAAAATCGGTGGACGCTGTCATTGTCGCAACGCCTGATCATTGGCACGCATTGCATACAATGATGTCCTGCGCCGCTGGCAAAGACGTCCTCGTGGAAAAACCAGTCCATCGCTTCATGCGTGAAGGGGAGTGGATGCAAGCGGTTGCGTCGAAACACAATCGAATTGTACAAGTCGGCACGCAGCAACGTAGCGGTCCACACTATCAGCGAGCAAAGCAGCTTATTCGCGATGGAGCTATCGGCGAAATCACAAGCGTTCAATGTGACTTCTTCCGAAATATTATGCCTGGAATAGGATCCCCACTAGATAGCGATCCACCGATTGATCTTGATTGGAATATGTTTCTTGGTCCAGCACCGTTACGCCGCTACAATATGAACCGGGGCATCTACCACTTTCGTTGGTTTTGGGACACTGCCGGCGGGCAGATGACGAACCTTGGCCACCACTCGTTAGACATAGTGCATTGGATCTTCGATATCAAAGCTCCGAAAGCGGTTTCAAGCCACGGTGGACGTTGGTTTTTAAAGGATAACGCGGAGGTTCCGGATACTCAGAACGCAATAATCGAGTACGATCGCTTTCCAGCCGTTGTTCAGATTCGTGAAGCTTCCAATGCTGGGTCGAATAGCTCAGGGTCGTTACTCTTTGTTGGAACCAAAGGTGCGATGAAGCTCGGACGCGGTGGCTTTGAAATATTCCCAGACAAGAAGATCGCTCCCATGAATACGATCGCAGCTATCATTGGTGGTCATCCCGTCGGGGGACCTCAGCCAGTTAACGAGCCAAAGGGATTGATGTGGTGTGAAGCGATGAAAGATGAAACGGGCAATGCCAATCAACAGTACGTATTGCATGCGCAGAACTTTATCGATTGCATCAAAAGTCGGCGCACTCCGAACTCCGACCTAACAAGTAGCCATTGGGTCAGTACGACTTGCCACTTAGCCAACATATCACTGCAAACAGGACGCAAGTTATTATGGGATGCTACCGCGAACAAGATTCACGGCGATGCAGAAGCGAATTCGATGCTTGAACGTACTTATCGCTCTCCTTGGGATGCTGAGTTGAAAGCGATTCTTAAGATTGCTTCGCGAATCCCATGCGCAAGCAGAATAACTGCACGCGGGTTTTCGCATGGATAAGCACAAATAACCGTTAACAACGAACCAGCCAATCCATCCTTGAACTAGTTTTGGACTGTTTCTAAGTTAGGATGCCAAACCTGTTGAGTTAGGAAGAAAGCTGTCGAGGGCGCTGCGGTAGAATTGGACGGCGCGTTCGGTTCGACCTACGATGAACAAGGCTTCGCCTTCTGACGCTAGGATGAGCTCCTTTAGATCGTGATCGCCTAAAATCAATTCGAGTTCGCTTCGAAAAACATCCTTGAATTCGGCGGATTCCAAATTAGTGTCGGTAGCCATTGCGTTCTTTCAATGGGAATACATTAACCGCGAGCGATCCCCCAACAATTAGAGGTGCACTGTCAATATATTCTTGCGATCAAACAATAGCCACGTAAGCACCCATGCATGATCTGGATGAGTCGCTTCGAACGGATGGCTTGGATACGGGATTTCGTCGTAAGAATCGTTACGGCGAATATCTCTTCCTAGGCAAAGCAATCGAGGACCGATGGGATTAGAGATCGCAAATTTTAAATTTTAAATTTTAAATTTCCTGACTCCAACCAGTCGCTCGATTCCATCGAGTCGCACCGTGATAGGCGATGCCGGGTTTTGAGCATTGAGCATTCTCAAGCGAAGCTGATCCGTTCCCGCTCCGCCTTGAAAGGACATGCGAATCGCGCCAAAAGGTGTTGTGGACTTGTGGACTGTAGCTGTCGAACCAGGAATTAAGGCAGAGTAGCGATGCTCACCAACGACCCGCATCTGTACCCGAGACAGGACAAGAAGCAAGTCTAATTGTCCGAACTAAGCCTAAGAAAATCCCAGGTTTGCGGCCGGCCAAGAAAGTTCGGCTGGAAGTATGAGTATTTTGACGGCGCTCTCCATCTGTCTCCCGCTTGGACTGTGGTCGCAACTTCCCGACTCTCTCTCAATGAAATGCTCAATCACGAAGTCTAGCTCGGCACTCCGTGCCGTGGTCCAATTGGCTGTTTGTTTTTCACAACCAATCCGAAGTGTTTTGAGCCGGAAGGCCCGCGAAGACTCCCGAGCCGTGTTAGCCCTCGATGCAGCCGTGCGTTTCCTAACAACGAGTGAACTTGTTCTGGGCGACCTAGTCGCTTAACTAAACTACGGAACTTGATCCAATACCGGTCGTGGTAATAGATTCTTTCCTGAACGCATCCCCCTTCGCTTTCGACCAATGAAACATATGCATTCTGACGATAGCATTTCATACAGTCGGTAAGGATCAAGACTCCGCCGTCGTTGAGTAATGCGAGTGTATTTCGAATGGTCAAGTGTTGGTCTTGTTCGGTGGACAAGTTGAGAACGACATCGCCCAGAAAGACAACATCGAAGTACGCTCGAGCATAATGCGGCCAAATAGCATCGCCGACCTCAATTTGGAATCGAGTCGTCGTATTCAATCGATTGCAGCGATCACGAGTTCGCTCAACAGCCGATTTTGCGATGTCGAATGCGTACACCTTCGGGGCGTAATCAGCCAATAATTCCGTCAGATATCCCAAACTACAACCCGCATCGAGCACGCGCAAAGGTGACGGCTGAAGTCTCTTTGAAGTCTCAACCATGCGACTATACTTCGCTTGCTCAGCTACAGAGTAATAGTCCCACGGATCCTGTTTTTGCTGGTAAATCCGTTCGTAGCAGTCTTGGTTTTGAGAAACAGAATCTAAAATGTTTTGAGAAGCAGAATCTAAAACTTGAGGCATTTTTGGTTTAGCCCAGGATGTTGTGAGATTGGATTGGAATTCTAAATTGTAAGTCGTCATTCCGAGTAGAATTCCGTTAAGACATCATCTCGTTTCATTAATAACTATGCGATAAATCCGCTTAGGCAAAATGGGTAACCTCGCTAGCGCCAAATGTCTTAGAACTCTTCTCATTATCTTTATCCGATCCGCTCCGCTAGCGTAAAGCCCAATCGCAAACACTTTAGCGTTTGGGGGTGTGCATTTCAGCTATTGCGAGGACGCTTCGTGTATCGCTCCTTTACTGTTGCATCCTGCATCCGTTCGCCTTGGCGCTTTCTAACCCCCTGAAATTCGTCGTGTCCGACCTTGCTCCCTGTCTTGGAATCCTCTTTGATACGACACAACGATGCCAATTTTCATCCCAAACAACGCCCCGCCCAGCGCCAGATAAAGCGTTTCAACGGCCTCCGTCATCGATATGTCCTATCCAATTTCGAGAGTTCGATATTGACTTGCAATATTTGTTTTCACTAGTCTCTTGTGGCTGAACCTTTTAAGTTATCTGAATTAAGGAGTTGTTATGAAACTAAAATCCTTGGCATGGACGATCGGCATGAAACCCCGACCAAGAAAATATGGTTCAACTAGAATCGACTTTCCATTAGGCGCTTTCGACACGATTTCGTACTCGAAATGGCTGCATCCCAAGGATTACTTCAGACCATTTTCTCAAGAACTCATCAATGAGCTATCTCAGTTCATCTCACCGGGTGACACGGTACTAGATATTGGTGCACATACAGGAGATTATTCCCTGCCGCTTGCTATTGCGACGGGAGTGAAGGGTTGCGTGATTGCCTGGGAGCCCAATCCCTATGTTTACCCCGTTCTCGAAGAGAACTCGAAACTCAATATGAAAAAGACCAACATCATTCCTGTCAATGCTGCCGCTGCCGATAAAGACGGGGAGCTTGAGTTCTTCTATTCGGATCCAGGCCATTGCAACGGCGGACTATTTGAGGGAATTAGCAAATGGACTCACGGTCATCCCTATCGAGTCAAAGTCAAGGCGTTGAACACAGCAAACTGGTTGCTCGAAAACTATCCAGAGCGATTAGGGAAATTGTCCTTCGTCAAGATCGACACCGAGGGACATGAGTTAGTGGTTATTCGCTCTCTAAACGAACTATTGAAAAACACGTACCCGACCCTACATCTAGAGATGTTTCGTCGGCTACCCAAGAATCGACGGACCGAATTAGTCGAGGAATTAAATCAGCTAGGCTATACTGCATTTCGCGCTGTTGGTGAATTCAACTTCCTTCCTGGTGAGCGAATTACCACTAGTAACGTGTCGAAGTGGGAGAACTATGACATCATTGCAACTCCAAATAGTCGAAAAGTATAGAGTCGCGCCGAAGTAAAGAGTTTAGCATTACGCAATGCAAGGCGTTTACCCTGATTTGCTAACCATAGTAACAAGCTTGCGAAATCGTACAATACAGGCCTAAGAAGGAACTAATTCAATGATACAGACGATCGACGCTGAAAAGATATTCGTGGCGCATGTAAAGTCAGGATACGAATCTCGGCGCACATCTATCGTCAAACAGCTTTCTCGATTCAACCTCTCTTTCGAATTCATGTTGGATGGTGACATCGAGGATATTACGGCGGACCTAAAATACCGCTGGTTTCTTCCTGAACTGATCAGAAATCCAAAAATGATGTCTTGTACGTGTAAGCATTTGCTTATTTACGAACAGATTGTCAAAAGCGGTTGGCAGGGTGCTTTGATATTGGAAGATGACATTTTTTTGGCGGTCGATTTTGTCGAAGAGTTCAACAAGTCTATGAGAGAACTCTTCAGCCGAAGTGATGTGTCCCCTTCCAAAGCATGGGTTTCTTACGAAAACTCCACTCTTAGATTTCCTTCTCGCACAATTCTTAAGTCGACGCAACGTCTTTACCGTGTTGACGAGCCTCGCTGCACAGGTGCTTACTACATCGGCGCCGAAGCTGCTCATTCACTTTTGAAAATAGCCGATTCGGAAAAGGTCGATCTTCCAATCGATTGCTACGTCGAGTTGGTTGCGAAACGAAATCCGTCTCCGCTAGAATTGTATTGGTGCCACCCGACGATCGCCGAACAAGGCAGCATGAATGGAGTCTTTTCGTCGATCGATAAACGCCGAACAGCATCTGCGTGGCGTAAAATGAAATGGAGCCTGGATAAATGTTACAAAGTTCTTAAGCATCGTGTTGCCTAACAGCCCTGGCTAGGTAGGCTGGTGAATTGAAGCGATCTTTAGTAGGTCGGCGTGACGAATGAACTAGACCAACCCGGTAAGGGGCCCATCCGAACAGAAATCAGGATTGCCAAATGTCTTTTCTGGATAACCCATCGCTTCACAGAAACTTAGCAATAGTCGGTTGTGCGGTACCTTCTTGAAATCGAGCGACTGCCCCATCTTGAAGCCTAAACCACCTCCAACCATCACAAATGGAATGTTGTCACGAGTGTGTGAATTACCCTTGCCCAATTCGTTGGTCCAAACCAAAGTCGTATTGTCCAACATACTACCTTCCCCACCTGGCTCAGGTGTTTCGGAGAGTCGTTTTGCTAAATAGGCAACCTGTTCACAGTACCAAGTGTTGATCTTCAACAGTTTTTCGTAAGCAGTTTCATTCGTATCGGGTTCGTGCGAAAGTTGATGGTGGCCCTCGTCGATGCCAAGCCATTTCATTTTTGCACCACCGACACTGTTCGTGATTTGAAACGTTGCAATTCTGGCAAAATCGGCAGCGAAGCTGTTGACCATCAAATCCATCTGCATTCGCGTAATTTGAGGGATGTTGTCGTTTTGCTCGTCGACGTTCGGCGGCAGTTTAGGTACAGCGTGGCCAACGTCTCCTTTCGAAGTCTGCAACTTCATTTCGGCTTGTAGCTCTTTTTCAATTTCGCGAACCATGCTCACATGTTCTTGCAGCATTCGGCGATCCTCGGCACTGATCAGCTGCTCCACTCTGCGGAAATCCTCAGTTAGATCATCCAGTACACTTGCAAGCATCGCACGGTTTTTGGATTGCCCATACAACTTGTCAAACATCTGATAGGGGTTGTCGATTGGAGCGACCGGTTGGTTGGGACCGGCATAAGACATTCGCGTCCACGTGTCCGCACGCTCCGGAACCATCACTCCAAACTCAAGCGATCCAAACCGCGTCTGTGTGTTCGAATTGGATTGAAGTTTGTTCTTCAAATGCTGATCCACCGATATGCCCTTGGACCATCCGGCAGGCGTATCCGAACCACCCTGTACGTCACCTGGAAAGAGCTCGATCCCGGTTAATAAGCACCCGATGCCTCTCATGTGCCCGTCGCCGTCCCCTTTGATACGATTGCAAACACCGTGCAGGGTCATCATCTGACTCTTGAAATCAGCCAAAGGCTCCAAGATGCGTTTCAAGTCAAAGTCGGTCCCAGTCTTTTCAGGCCAGAAGTGATCTGGAATGACACCGTTAGGACTGAAAATAAACACAAGTCTCTGTTTACGTTCCTTGGTTGCCGATGCCCAGCCTAAACTTGGCAGAGAAAGCATGAAATTGGCAGCGGCTGCGCTGATGCCAGTCTTCAGCAAAAACTCGCGACGTGATACAGATGGGTACATTAGGAATTCCTATTCGCGGAGTGATGGATCGCGGGTCGCCGCTATGACGGCAATTTCTACGATCAATTCGTTAATACTGAAATTGTTTTTGCGGAACTGCTCCGTCAATTTATCCAAAGTGTCTAGCCCAAAGGCTGCCGGGGGTTGCTTGACGAAGTGCTGAAACGCTCTATTTACAAACGCTCTATGCGCATCATCGCTTGAAATTATATACTCGGCAAGTTCACGCGGGCCACTGAAAGAAACGACCCTTCCCGCACGATCAACGTATTTCCCAGTCGAATCAAGCGATTTCGATCTTTCCTGATCGCGAAATTTACCAACGGCATCGAAATTCTCCAAGGCAAATCCGAGCAAATTGATCTTGGAATGGCAGACTTGGCAGTTGTCTGGACTGGTTTGCAATGACACTCGTTCTCTTGTAGTCAGATCCGGGTGAAGGTCAGGACTCAATGGGCTGAAGGCTTCATTGGGCGGTCTAAGCGTGCGCCCCAATATGTAACGGATTAAGAACACACCTCGATGAATTGGGGAGGTCGCGTCGTGATAGGACATGCCGCTCATCAAGAAAGGATGCGAAAGAATGCCAAAACGTTTTTGCGAATCGCCTACGCTACGTCGCAACTCAGGCAACGCAGTTATCACAGTACTCTTCGGTTTTTTCTCCACAGGAATTGACCCAGCGGACTCTGCATTTGGCGGTTCAGTAGCGACCGAGTCTGCCGGCGTTTCTGGCTTTAACGTTTCTGGCTTTAACGTTTCTGTGGTTGGCGTTTCCGTAGTTGGCGGTTCCACGATTACCGGCTCGCTTTCGAGCGGTTGCCAAGCGTCACCGTAGAACTTGGCCAATCGATCTGTGGTGAATGACCAGTCGGCGAGAAAGAATTGACGATAGTCGCTCGTTTCACTCCCTACTACTTCGTCAAGGAATGCATCGAGCGAATCGCGAAGATCGTTCACGATGTGCTGATCGAAACCCGCGAACAAGGTATCATCTTTGGTGATCTCATCAAATCGCTTGATGTTGAGCCATTCGTAGAGCATGTCACGCAACTTGGCTCGCGTTCGATAGTCCTTGACGAATTCGCGAGCCAAACTTCGAACTTTTTCCACATCCTCAAACTCATTATTGCGAATTTCCTTGATGAGCCATTCTTCCGTCGGCAATGAATCGAAAAGCGTCAATGTCAATCGGTTCAATTGACGAGCCGATCGCGAATGATCTCTATCAGCCAACGGATAGAGAAACCTAGGCGACTTGAGCGACACCATCAGTGCACGTTGAATGGCCTCTGAATCATCCTCAGTACTATCGACTTGGTGATCGATGAATCGAGTCTTAAGTTCGTCATCAAGGGGGACACGAAAAGCGGTCTCGACAATCTCAGTTAGGAAGGCCCGAAGGAGGCCTCGATTTTCGTCAGAGTCTTGTTTGTGTTTCCTGCGATACTCGGGCCAGAGTTCATTCGATGCGGCTTGCGCAAACTCGACGCTGGCTGCGGTTGTCGACTCGTCCCATTGTCGGTTGATGGCAACTCCGCGTTCAAACCCGTAACTTCGATCATCGGGTGGCAACTCCGTCTCGAGTGAAAACGTGGGAGTCGCACCCTCGTTGATGAGGTTCCGTGTGGGTATCACTTGCTCAGCCCCGTTCGGCAGTATCCAAGACAAAGATACGCTTGCGGGAGGCTGTTCCGTCTTGCGTTCTCTTTGAACGAAATCGATTTTGAATGGGTAAACACGACCTGCGGTTAGCGTTAGCGTTTTGCGAAACTCCGTCTTGTCGCCCGACTGAACGTGGTTGTTGATTAGTTCACGACCAATCTTGCCGAAATCCATGACGAAGGAACAAGTGCTTCGGACAATGATTTCATATCGACCAGTAACGTTCGCGAGCACGCCCCCTTCCCAATTGATGGAAAAAGCTTTTGCATCAAGCCCTTCGCCGGGAGAGTCAAGACCAAAATCAAATTGGATGACTGGGTCAATCCGCTCAATCTTCTTTTTATCGTTTTTCCGACGTCCGCTATCACCAACAGGTATGGTGCTTGCTCGGCGATCGAAATAAGCGGCATTCACTCCCCGCTTATCAGTTACCTTAGGGTTGCCTCGAAAATGGGAATACAGATCAGCCAGACTCTGTCTTAGTTGTGGGCCGGTCAATCGAGCAAGTCCGATCCGCGGCGGCCTATTTCGGGCCTGAGCGGCGTCACTATAAAAATGTTCAAAAACGTATGCAGCGACAGCCTCCGCATCTTCTCCCACGCAAGAATCTGGGTCCTCCTCTGGCATCGTATCGGAAATCTGCTTTGCAAGTTCCCTTAGACTTGCATCCCCCACCAGCGGTTCAGCATATTGTTTCGTGCCTCCCTCACCTTTTTGGCCGTGGCAGGAAGCGCACTTAGTTCGATAAATAGCCTCACCTTTTGCTGTTTGCTTATCGTCGATTGGCGCATCTGCAAACACAATCTGTGCGGCAATCCCGCTCATGATCATGAAAAGCAAGCATTTTGATCGCAGGTGTATTTTGGAACTCATTACCAATTCTGACTTCACAGGCCAGAAAATAAGGAACTGATCTGGGATCGATCGCGGGGTGGGACCCAACTCTTCGGCGAAGGAGGGCTTGGCGATGCGAGAAATCTCATTTTGGATCTATTGTATACAATCGGCGAAAATGGCAAGCGAGTTCAACCGCATTTTCGGAAAATCCAGCGTGAAGAGCTGTCCTCAGCTGCTCAGCGAACCAAAAACGCAGCCAAACGAGGGTTAAGGCGAGCGGCAGAATCAAACATACCAAGTGGCATGGGCGTCCCGCGCGTCTCGCACATGTTTTGACGGGCGAGACGCCCGTGCCACGAGATGGCCCCTCGCCTAAAGTCGTGGGGGGCGGGCTGCCTTTGGGCGTTTTGTCGATCCTTAGCTGGTCAATCTTGGCTTGTCATGGCACAAGCGGGCTGTTGATTTAGTTTGTTTTTAGCAACCAATATCAGCCTATGGGCGTTAGCCTGGGCTGTTAAGAAACTGGGGTTGACGCAAGATTTGATTGCTATGGTTTTGTTCCCTGACGCTTGCCGTATTTAGCCAGAAAACCTAAACGATCCGCAGCACAAGGCGTGCGGGATTCGGGAATACCACAGGCTTTTCTAGGACAGTCAAGTACATTTTTTTTCCTTTTTTCATAGCCTCTTCGCGCACCGTCAAACATCGTTTTTCAAACCGTTTTG
>JAYTVL010000222.1:0-5948 GCA_043744075.1 Pirellula sp.
GTGCCCACAAGTTGATATCGTAAGACAGAAATACCAACTAGGCCAGAAGAAGCATGTCTCGATCACAGTGGCTCGTAGGCGAAGCGGTTTAGTTCAACGTGACTAATTACCCAAATACAGTTTATTCCGTGCGTCGCAAGCTGGACCTCGCCAGCTTACTCGTTTACACAGCAGGCTATGCGTTGCTCTTTGCGTTGATGAGTGTCTACCGACTCGATGCGATGTATTTCCCTATGGTTGCGGGCTTTTTTACAAGCATCGGTCTCTCGCAGGCATGGCTATTTGGTGGCAAGGCACCGAGGATTGCTTCCGGTCTTGCTGGATCTCTTTATAGCGTTTTGATCGCTTTGATTTTCCTCGTAGAATCCTCCCCATCTTTCGATAAAATCGTACTAATTATTGTCTTCGTTTCGATTTTAGGTTTATCAATTGGCTACTATTCAGGTGTATGCATTGCAGGCGTTCTATTGGTTATCGACAATCTGCGTGCCCTCCGATTGAAAGGGAAAAGTCAGATGGGTGAGCAAGTCGACATTGAAGGCTGAGAAGAACGAAGCAGGGCGAAGCCCCCCTCCCGGAGCTTTGCCTCGCTCCGACTTCCCCCAGCTCCGGAGACTGCTGACATAATTTGCCGTACCTCGTTAGCGGCGGTTGTCTGTCCGAAAACCCAGGCTAACGCCCATCGGCTGATGTTATTTGCTGAAAACGCACTCAATCAGCAGTCTCCTCCGCTGGTGGAGGTGACCTTCTATACGAGGGGTTAAACAAGTTGATTTGAACTTTCTGGCACCTAAATTGCAGCTATTTGAGTAGATGGTTTGACAGCGGTGAACTCTGCTATTTTAATCAATACATCTCGCAAGAGACTTTTGAGGAAAAACACTGAGCGAACACTGCTTATTGCATCGCCAACCGTTATTTCCGTTCATCCCACCTTTGGAGATTCGTTTCGAATGAAAAGATTATTGTTTGTTTGCGCTGTCGCTTTGATGGCAGTAGTTTCCTTTCGGCCTGCGTTCGCACATAAGGAGTTCGGCGATCACTTTAAGAAATACTACGTCACTGATAGTAAGAACGAGGATTTCAAAAAGCTTGCTACCGAAGCAAACTGCTGGGTTTGCCATATCGAAGGGGAAGCCAAAAAGAAGCGCAATCCATACGGTGAAACACTGAAGGCGTCAGGCCTGTTGAAAAAAACATACGCGGACATGATCAAGAAGGAACCGGACAAAGCACGTATGGAGATTGAAGCGCTATTCAAAAAAGCCGAGGAGAAAAAAGCTGAGGGCCAGGAAAAAACTTTCGGGGCACGAATCAAAGCGGGGTTACTGCCAGGGGGCGATACCAAGGGAAAATAGCCAACTGAGCGACCAAGTTTGTACTTTAGTCGAATACACTGAACCAAATGCTCAAGAAGCAGGTAAAGATTTTGAGCGGAAACTTGACTAAGGCACGTTTGCTTTGCAAGCCGATGATCTTGCGAGTTTCGCTACCCTAAGATCAAGCTGTAACGATGTTTTAGGGCGTCGATCAAGGGCGTCGATCATAAGTCTGGCTGAACCGGACGCTAGCGCGTTGCGGCTGATTAGCCGAAGGCGCTAACCCACGGTTTGCGGCCCAAGTTGTGATCGAAGCCTGTTTTACTGGTTAAGCGCCTCGATTAAGAACTCAGATTCAATTTGCCTCAATCCATCCCAAGACAGCTTCATTGCCTCAATGACGTTTCAGCTGGCAATTCAAAAACGTGCTATCCATGGAGAGCACTCTTTGTGCAAGCGGTCGTATTCCGGTTGAATTATTTAAGTATATTTTTTTTAGCCCTTTTCCTCGCAGTAATTTCCGGAATCCAGGGCACCGCTTTTGCACAACCCGAAACTGAACGAATTCAGTTTCGAGCGGAAATGGGGCTGGGTGGCTTTTGGAAAGTAGGATTTCCAACGCGGACCGCGATCACTATTACTTCTGGTGCAACAAGACTCGACGGGTTATTAGAGATTCAGACGTACGACGGGGATGGAGTTCCCGTTGTTTACCAAAGCAAATCATGGAGGGTAAAGCTTGAACCGAAATCGACACAACGAGTTGAGTTGGTGGCCAAGCATGGTCGAGGCAACCGGCCCATAATGATTCGGATAGTTGGAACTGAAGGAACGGTTCTGCATGAACGCGCCTTGCTTCCAGAAGAACGCGGCATGGCGCTTCCTGCAACTCAACCGTGGGTGGTTGGAATTGGAAGCGATCGGCTGGACCTCAGTCAAGGAGGGATGAAGTCGGCTCGCGGGGCTTTACCAGAACTCTCGACAGCCCAGATGACTCTTGTTGAGCAGTTGCCGTTGTCTGCCGACTGCTTTGGTGGCGTTGATTTGTTGATTATTTCCTCTGGTAATGCTGAATTGAATCAAGGAGTGAATACTGAGAGCGGAGTTGCTATTCGCGATTGGATCGCTCAAGGCGGTAGGTGTGTTTTATCGCTTGGAGCGAATGCTGAATCATGGCTAAGCAAGCCTGAATTCTCATCGCTCATTCCTGGCACTTTAAAGGAGATTTCAGTCGATTGCGATCCTGGGCCGCTTGAATCCTTCTTGGGGTCGCAAAGCAGATTGGCAAATCCAAAGTGCTGTTTGTTGACTTTGGATTCAGGATCGGTTGAACTCGAATCTAAGACGAAAAATCGGTCGAAGTTTCCCATGATTGCAAAATGGGCGTTCGGTTCGGGAAAGGTCAACTTCATTGCTGTTGAACTGGACAGCGATCAGATATTGGCATGGGAAAGCCGTCCTAGCCTTTTGAAAAAACTGTTCGATGAACAATGGGAGAAAAAAGAAGTACAGACTGAAAAGCGTGTCTATATCGGCTACGATGATATTTCCGGCCAATTGAATTCCACGCTGGACCATTTTCCGCTTCTGACTCTCGGTAGCCTCGCATCGATCTCGGTACTTGCCGGCCTATTTTGTTTGGTAATTGGTCCACTAGACTACTTTCTAGTGTCTCGAACCTGGAAAAAACCGGGGGGGACATGGATAACACTCGTTGTCTGTTCACTTGGTTGTTGTGTTTTCACTAATGGCCTTGCACAACGATGGAAACCTGAAACACCGAGCATAAATAGTTTGGAATTGCTCGACATCGACTATCAAACACAAACGCTTCGAGGCCATGCTTTCGCGCATTGCTACGGCGGCAATCGTGGCGTTTATGACTTTTCAGCACATCGCAGTGTTAAGGGTGTGAACGCCGGCTCAAACGCAAAGAGCAATGTCCATGTCGATTGGTTTGGTCAACCTGGAAAAGGTCTAGGCGGGTTCGAATCCTCCGTCGCAACGGATCGAGGCATGCCGACATATACGGTCGTTTTGGATCGTGGCCAGAACGAGTCTGCGATCCAATCCAAAGACAGCGGAACTTCCTCCAGCAATTCGACCTTTGGAATTCGTGGGGTGGGTATTCCAGCTGCAGGAACGAAGTCATTATTTGCTACATGGCAAGAGGACATTAACTTGCCGAAGGAAACAAACAGCTTGTCGACGGTCGCCGGGTCAATCGACTTACTTGAGGGTAGTTTTGAGAACCCCTTGAATGTCGACCTGCTGGATGCTCTGCTGATTTATCGCGGCAGGGCTTACACTCTTGACACAAGGATTCGCGTTGGTCAACGTATCTCATTTTCGGCTGCAACGGTCCCCAAGGACATTACTCGTAGGCTGCAGCGCCGTCAAAATGTAGGTGGAGAAGAACGAAGCACGCCATGGAATCCTGCAAGCACTAGCAAGTTGGATCGACTAATGGAGTTGATCAGCTTTCACGAATCCGCTGGCAGCAGCAAGTACACTGGGCTTTACAACCGTTACTTAAGTGAGCGAGATTGTTCGGACGTGATTAGATTGGATCGAGCCATTTTGATTTGTGAGTTCAAAGATCCTTCGCTCAATTGGTCCATACGTCGGAATTCTGTTCCGATACAAGCTATTGATGGGCAACGAAAGACATTTCTGCGTTTGATCATCCCGGTCAGCAAACTCCGATCCACATCGCCCGTTTCGGGGCCGGCCAATCCCGCAATCGGTACAAAATCGTGATAAAGACATCACAACTAACCAAAAAATACGACGACATGTACGCTATTCGAGACATCGATCTCGATTTAGGCCAGGGGGACCTGTTTGGCTTTATAGGTCCGAACGGTGCCGGCAAGACGACAACCATGCGAATCATTGCGACGCTCTTGACACCGACCTATGGCGAAGCGTACGTCTGCGGATATTCGATCTACACACATCCCAAAGAGATTCGACGGCTCGTTGGATACATGCCTGACTTCTTCGGCGTCTATGATGACATGACGGTCATTGAATATCTGGATTTTTTTGCAGCGGCATATCGGATTGCCCCACAAGCCCGCCGCAAACGCTGCGATGAGATGCTCGAAGTCGTGGATTTGGAATTTAAGCGGGACGCTTATGCGAACACACTTTCGCGAGGTCAAACGCAACGCCTAGGTCTGGCCCGCGTTTTGCTGCACGATCCGGCCGTTTTGCTGCTTGACGAACCCCTGAGCGGCTTGGACCCACGAGCCCGAATCGAGATGCGAGCGCTCATGCGTCGGCTTGGCTCGATGGGCAAAACAGTCATCGTCAGCAGCCACATTCTGCCAGAGCTGGCTGATGTTTGCAACAAAGTTGGAATCATTGACTCTGGTAAGATGATCGCAAGCGACGATGTTGCTTCCATGATTCGCCAAGTACGTCCAAATATGGCGATACTGATTGAACTTGCAATGGAGAATCAATTAGACGCTGCTGCGAAACTCCTCAATAATCATGACTTGGTGTTGTCCGTCGATGTTGTAGCCCATTCGCTCAAGGCGACGCTCAAAGTCGATGCGGGCGATTATTCATCGTTAGCGACATTGCTGATTAGCAGCGGAATCGCAATCAAGCGATTCGCTGAAGAAGAAATCAATCTCGAATCTGCCTTCATGGCATTCACAAAAGGTGCTGGTGCCAAGATCTAGTTAGGGGCACGGCGATCTCCACCGAGATGGGAGCACGAGGCGTCCATTAAATGCAGCAGGGTCAGCGCGGCGTTGAGAAAGCAACCCGTTGTTAACCGTCTTGCCCTGCCCCTGACTCGTACCCCGTGGGGCAGTATGGCCATTACCTTTTCGACCGTACTATGCACCCGCCTCAGTCGACAGTTCCGCCTGCTTGAGCACAAGTTGCGTCGCACCTTCCGACAGGTCTGGCGGATACCCGTACATGGCGAGCAACCTCCGCACCTTGCGACGTAGGTCCGCCCGGACCGATTCGCGCTGCGTCCAATCGAGCTTTGGCATCTTCTTGACCATCTCTGCCAGCTCACGAGCCATCAGGCGAAGTTGGTCGGACTGCATCACTTCTTTCGCCGAACCGTTCTCCGCCAGTGCGTCATAAAACGCGACTTCCTCCGTGCTCAGCCCCAGTTCCTGCCCGTGCTGCTTCGCCGCCCGGACCCACTTCGCCAGCTCCAGCAGCTTGGCGATCATCTCGGCCGTCGTGATCTGCTTGTTCGTGTAGCCGAGCATCGCCTTTTCCAGCGCCTCGCGGAACTTCTGCGCCTGCACAAGGTTCGTCCGCTCGCTGATCTTGATCTGGTCTGTGAGCAGCTTCCGCAGCGTCTCCAGCGCCAGGTTCTTTTGCTCCAAGGCGCTGACTCGATTCAGAAAGTCCTCGCTGAGGATGTCCAGCCGTGCCGCGTCCAAGCCCGCCGCCGCGAATAGGTCGATCACCTCGCCCGCCTGCACTGCGTCGCCGATGACCTGCCTCACTGCGGCGTCGATGTCTCGCGATCCGCCCCTACCCGGCGTCGGCTCGGCGTCATCCGCCAGCCGTTTGCGGATCATCGCCGCGATCCGCTGGAAGAACGCCAGGTGCGGCGTGATCTCCTTCGTCTCCTCGCGTGGCACCGCC
>JAYTVL010000223.1:0-5948 GCA_043744075.1 Pirellula sp.
GCCAAAGCGATTTGCACAGCTTACGCATCAATGAAACAATTCCCTTCATCTTGCGATGCTCCTTGCCATTGGAGCGAGCTCCGCCTACTTGGATGAACTTGCCCTGTGGATTGTTATGCTTTGTGGCTACTGTTTTGGAACCAAAGCTGCGCAAACCAATGTTGCCGCGTTTCCAAGTTTTTTACAGCACAGCTTTAATCCTCGGGCACGTTACTCCTCGGGCACTTCAGCGATCAGTCTTTGCATTGCGATGATCTTGTGGCCAACGAACAGCACGTTTTGAATGTCTAGTTGTTCGCGAGATGCGCCAGATGTCATGACTTGTAGATCACCTGACCCCAAGCCTAGCAACCAGTGCCGAAATAGGTCGTCCTGGTGTTTTTCCAGCGTCATGCCTTGGGTGTTGTAGCTCTTCGAGCCTGCACCCATTAACGAATCTCGCGTGAGTTGTCCTGGATCAATTTCCCAATAAGTAAATCGATCCAGGCCAAACACGACAATGGCCCACATCCCAAACATGACCGTCGATATCCAAAGATACGCGCCAAGGCTCAAGTAGATTTTGTGACTGACGAACCATCCAAAAACCGCCTCCCACACGTTGAAATAGAGTAGCAATACAAATATAAGGACCAATCCCAATATTACGATTCCAGACGCAAGCCCTCGTACGGAATAGTTGGTAACTAGAATTACCACAAACAGCACGACAAAGAATATCAATCCTAAATTGCTGTTTGGATGCATATGCATTGTGTTTCCGCCAATCGCAACCATATTATCCTGGAAATAGGTGAGAGCTGCCATTATGTAGCCAACCAGCCATACTGGCCACCAATACAGAAGGGCTGAATGACTGTAAATGCGAATTTTCGTTGGCGTTCGGGGCTTGCCCGAATCGTGTTTATGATCCATGCTTTTCGAGGATGCATTGGAGTCAGATTGGGGGACGGACGAACTACTCATGAAAAGCTCTCTGGGTGAGTAAGGGCAGCCAATGTCATTTGAGACAACCGATTGGCACAGCATTGTAACATCGATTTTCGAAAAGTGGGCAAGCAACTATCAAGGATAACCTGCCGTGGCTGAGCCTGATCAATTGATTTCCTTGCGAGGGGCGCGGCAACACAACTTGAAAGGGATCGATCTCGATTTCGCAATTGGAAAATTAACGGTTATTTGCGGAGTTAGCGGGAGCGGAAAGACGTCTCTTGCCCTAAATACGTTGTATGCCGAAGGGCAACGCCGCTATATCGAAAGTTTTTCTGCGTATTCTCGCCAATTCTTGCAGCGTATCGACAAACCGTCTTTTGATTCGCTGACAAATTTACCTCCGTCGATTGCGATCACGCGCGAATTCCGTGCACGCAACAATCGAAGTACAGTAGGCACGGCAAGTGAAATACTGGAATACTTGAGAGTTGTTTTTGCACACCGAGCCGAACTTTTCTGCTATGGGTGCAACCGACTTGTGTTGTCGCACAATCCCAAAACAGTGGCAGACTATTTCGCTCAATGGGAAGAAAGCCGGGCGATGCTTTGTTTCGCAATTGGCTGGCAGACCAAAAGCGAATTGTCATCGCTGCTTTTTGATCTGCAATCATCGGGCTTTATTCGCTTGATTTGCAACGGCCAAAATATTCATCTGTCCGATGACGATCGGAAGCAAATGGTCAGTCAATTCGAAGGCCAAGATCATGCGTTTGTCGTCGTCGATCGATTGAAAATCGGGCGTGGCCAGGAACTGGATCGACTGGCTCAATCACTTGCAACCGCCTTTGATCATTTGGACGATACAGGACGTGGCAGTGCGGTCGTTATGGTGCAATCTTTAGAAAACATGGGTTCGGAAACCCAAGTGGTTTCCAATGAAGCGGATTTAGTCGATGGAGTCGTGTTTTCGGTTCATCGGTTTTCGAATTCGCTCCGTTGCGAGTATTGCAAAATCGATTACCCATTGAGCGAGCCACGCTTATTTAATTTCAACAGTCCGCTGGGAGCTTGTGCAACCTGTGAGGGATTTGGTGAAGTAGTCGCGATCGACATGAACAAAGTCGTTCCAGACATGTCACTCAGCTTGAGCGAGGGAGCCATAGCAGCGTGGCGGACCCCCGCGTACTCGCACGAACTCGACGAACTGCGAAACATAGCGACTGATTTTGGAATTCCCTTTGATGTTCCGGTATCCAAACTAAAGCCTAAACATTGGCGACTGATTCAAGAAGGAGTTCCTGAGCGGAAATTTGGCGGCCTCAATGGGTTCTTTGCTTGGTTGGAACGCAAAAAATACAAGATGCATGTGCGTGCGTTTTTTGCAAGGTGGCGTACGTATTCCACTTGTGCCCATTGCCAAGGGCTGCGGCTAAACCAAAATGCATTGGCATACAAATTATGTGGCAAAAGCTTTGCTCAATTGTGTGAACTGACAGTCGACGAACTAAGTCCGTTGCTTTCGCGTGAAATTGACATCGCCTTTGGAGAGGCAACCGTCAACGAGGCGTACAAGCCATCGAACGCGGAGGCGTCTAATTTCCTATTGGCGGCTGAGAAACGGTCGCGATACTTAGCGACGGAACCACAGCGTCAGGTCGTGTCAAGAATAGAATATTTGCAGTCTGTCGGTTTGGGTTATCTCTGCTTAGCAAGGCCGCTCCACACGTTGAGTGGTGGCGAGTCGCAGCGGGTCATGATGACGACGCTGCTGGGTTCCAGTCTAGTGGACATGCTGTACGTTTTCGATGAACCGACCGTTGGCTTGCACCCTCAAGATACCGAACGAATGGCAAGTGCCCTCTTGGGGCTCCGGGATCGCGGAAACACAGTGATCTTGGTTGAGCACGAGCCGCATCTAATGCGAATCGCAGATGAAATTGTGGAAATAGGGCCACAAGCGGGCCAGCTTGGCGGGCGTGTTACTTTTCAAGGATCACCAGATGCGATGCAGAGCAGCAATTCCGTGACCGGTGAGTACCTTTGTGGCATTCGCACACAGTTTCGAAGCCCGCGATCGATTGGGTCTGAATGGATTGGGTTGCGAGGTGCGACCGGACGAAATCTTCGTGTGGAAGAGCTTCGGATTCCATTAAAGTGCTTGACGGTCATGATTGGACCCAGCGGATCTGGCAAGAGCTCTCTTATTTTGGACACACTTTGCCCAGCGATCGACCGAGTATTCAATGAGGAAGCTGACTCTGGCTTGCCGTTTGGTAGCTTGTTCGGAATGGACCAAATCGAAGGTTGTTTGGCGGTCGATCAAAGTCCGATTCAGAGATCCATTCGAAGCAGTCCGGTTACCTATTCGAAGGCCATGGATGACATCCGTCAGGTCTTTGCCGAGACGCAGGATGCCAAGACGCGTCGATTTGGAACAGGACATTTTAGTTTCAATAGCGATATCGGAAGATGTTCGACTTGCGACGGGCTCGGATTTACAACGATTGATATGCAGTTTATGGCCGACGTTCAAATGCCATGCCAAGACTGCGATGGAAAACGATTTCGCCCAGAGGTGTTGGAGGTTCGGTTTCGCGACTTAAATATTTCGGAAGTTTTGGAGATGAGCGTCGAACGCGCGCACTCTTTTTTTCGCGGAAACCGCAAAGTCCAAGAACGATTGAAACCGTTGATTGAAATCGGATTGGGATACTTGCCGTTGGGGCAGAGTCTTTCCACTCTTTCGGCGGGCGAGTCGATGCGACTCAAGCTGGCGAGTCAACTCGATTTCAGTCAACGTCGATCAGGCGTGAACGATAAACGAGGCAAGTTGATTGTGCTCGACGAACCAACGACAGGTTTGCATTTCAGCGACGTGGAGAGGCTCCTTCACTGCATTGACGCCTTGATAGATTGCGGAAAAAGTGTCCTGGTGATTGAACATAACCAACAAATGATTTGCTCAGCGGATCACATAATCGAATTGGGGCCAGGAGCTGGTCCGTTTGGTGGCAGGATCATTGCGACGGGGGATGTACAATCGATTCGAGCAAGTGAAGCTTCGGTGACGGGACGATATATCGGCTAATCTTGTCGCTAGTTCCGCTTCCTAACGTCACAATGTATCAAGGCTTCCGTCGAGTTAACTAGGCGGTGCCACATCTGGCGGCTACCGTTCGATAGCCTTGATGTCATGATCTCCGTTTCCGTTTATCCGAGCGAAAGCACGTGTGTGGGAGACGTCAGCAAACTCCCAAGGTTCGATGCAATATTCCGAGCACTCTGGTAAAATCATCGCACACAACTACAAACCCTTGAAACAAAAACGCCCCGTATCAAACTAAATCCATGAACAACGATTTCCCACCGACAGAATTCTCCGATCACAGCTCTCCTAAGGGTTTGGAAACAACCGAATTGATTCCAACTCATATCGGCCGGTTTCGAATCGAAGCGATGTTAGGCAAAGGCGGCTTTGGAGTCGTCTACCTCGGTCACGACGAACAGTTACAACGCAAAGTTGCTATCAAAGTACCCAGGCCCCAGTTTGTTCAACGACCGGAAGATCGCGAGCTCTACCTAAAAGAAGCCAGAACCGTTGCAGGCTTGGAACATCCCAATATTGTTCCAGTTCACGAAGTCGGCACCACTCCTGAGTTTCCTATCTATATCGTCTCCAAGTTCATCGTTGGTAAAGATCTCGCCGCATACTTAAAAAGCTCCACACCAACGAATCACCAATCCGTCCTGTGGATGATCGATCTGGCCGATGCGCTGCGTGAAGCCCATCGCAAGGGGTTCGTACATCGGGATGTCAAACCACAAAACATCCTCGTCGATCAAGACGAACGGGTGTATTTGGTCGACTTCGGTTTAGCTTTGGCCGATCAAGATGTTGGCAAACGGCTCCCTGCTGGTGGCACACCCGCTTACATGAGCCCCGAGCAAGCCAAAGGGGAGGGGCACCGGGTCGATGGCCGTAGCGACATTTTCAGCCTCGGGGTTATGTTCTATGAACTCCTCACCGGTCGACGCCCATTTACCGGCGATACCCATCTCGAACTCTTTGAGCAAATAACTGAATTCGATCCCAAACCAATACGCCAATGGGATGACTCTGTCGATCTGGAGTTGGAACGCATCTGTCTGAAAATGTTAGCCAAACGCAAATCGGATCGATTTTCGAGTGCAAAGGAATTGATAGACGATCTTCGTGCGTTTTTGGCCGACCGCGAAACTAATGTCTCGTCAGACTCGCAACGATCACCTGCTAAGAAATCCGGTTACGCTTCCGTCGAGACTCAAACCAACGTCGATGGTGAAACTTCACATGCGGTGACACCCACCTCTGGTTCCAAATCATTGCGCATCGTTCCGAAAGGGCTTCGGTCGTTCGATCAGCATGACGCTGATTTCTTTCTTGAACTGTTGCCTGGTCCCCGCGATCGGAATGGACTGCCTGACACGATTGGCTTTTGGAAGAGTCGGATCGAAGAGCGAGATTCGGACAAGACGTTTGCAGTCGGCTTAGTTTACGGTCCATCCGGTTGTGGCAAATCATCCATGATGAAAGCGGGGCTATTGCCAAGGCTGTCGTCCGAAGTGTTACCCTTTTATTTAGAGGCAACACCAGATCTGACCGAATCGTCCCTGTTGGCCATGCTTCGAAAACGACTGGATGCAGAGCAGATTCGCTACGACAAGTCCTGGAGCTTGGCGGAACTGGTCAGTTCGATTCGTCGAGGGCGAACACTTCCCACCAGCAAGAAAGTGTTGCTGGTCATCGACCAATTTGAACAGTGGCTATACGCTCACACTCAATCGACTGGCACGGAGTTGCTGGATGCGTTGCTGCAATGTGACGGTTCGCGATTGCAAGCGATCGTCATGGTACGCGATGATTTTTGGATGGCAGCGACTCGGTTCTTTCGCGATCTAGATATACCTTTGTTGGAACGGACTAACTCTGCTGCGGTCGATCTGTTTGACATCGATCATGCCGAGCGAGTTTTGAA
>JAYTVL010000224.1:0-5934 GCA_043744075.1 Pirellula sp.
GTGCACAAGATAGAATTCTTACATCATTTTGTAGAGTACGTTTCGCACCTCACAGCTCAAGTTCCGGTGCTGAGCTCCATTGCAGAACGAGCATCAAGCATGATTATGGAGTCCTTAATCGGACTAGGCGCTGGAGCAATCGTGCTTGTGGTGGTCACGCTGTTCAAAAAGAGATTCGAAACGAAACCAACCTAGGCAAGGACCATTGTCCCGCCCGCCGCTTCGCGGGTTAAACAAGTCGCAAGCTTGAAGCTCATGTTTAACCGATCGCAGCGATTAGCGGAGATCGCGGGCACAGGATTGACGCCGCCAACTAGTGTACAAACGGGCCTGCCGGGCGGGACTTCAGTCGCACAGTCCTGCCCGGCAGGCAGGACCTACAATGTTTACTGCCTGGACAACGGAATGATTTTCAGTCGCAATGTTTCGGTCCCGCGTTGCACCACAATCTCTGTTTCTAGTCCTACCTTTAGAGCCGCAATTGCATAAGTGTAATCGTAAACGTTCTCGACCTTCCTCCCTGCCAATTCGATGATGACATCTTTAGCTTGGAGTCCGGCTTTGGCGGCAGGAGCGTCTTTTGTAACGCCAGACAGCATGAGTCCTTTGATGTCCCCCTGCGAATAATCCGGAATCGTACCAAGATAGGCAGTCATTACCGCTTGTGCCCTTTGGCCTTCGGTCGGTTGATGGTCCTGAAACTCCGGTATTGTTTTCGAGCACGCAAGCGATCTCGCAACTAGTCCCATCAACTTGGCCGTCTTGGCAGCCCCATCATAATTCAACAGCTCAGGCGTATCGCGTGGGGTATGGTATTCTGCGTGAGACCCGGTAAAGGCAGAAAGTATTGGCACACCTCGCATGAAAAACGTATGAGCATCTGTTGGTAGTACACAATCGCTTTGGAGGGTTAAAGGCAAGCCAACGACTGCATTCCTTTTTTCAATTTCCTGTGTCCAAATTGGTGAGGAACCGATCCCTTGCAGCACAAGATTGTTCTGTAGTCGCCCCACCATATCGAGATTGAAATAAGCGACGAGTGTAGGGTAAAGGAGGTTTGTTTTTTCTGGCTTCGGAAGGTTTGGGTAAAGCTCAAAAAAATGTTCAACAAAATAGGCGGACCCAAGTAGCCCTAATTCTTCGCCTGACCAAGCAGCAAACAAAATGTCGTGTTCCAGCGGTAGCTTGCCCAAGCGTTTTTGTTGTGACATCGACTGGGCGATTTCGAGCATAGCCGCAACTCCTGAGGCGTTGTCATCCGCCCCTCGATGCATCAAATGCTTTTCGTCTTCGCGAGCCATACTGCTGCCGCTTCCACCCGTCCCCAAGTGATCTACGTGTGCTCCAACAATGACCAACGACTTCGATGGTTTATCGCCCGCTTGCAGAAGTCCTATTGCATTGACGCCCTCCCCTTTGATTTGCTGAACCCCGATCGTGGCGCTGACACGCAGCTCTGGCAATTCAAAGCCCATCATCATCTCACCGCGATCCAGTTCCTTTTGTAGATCGACCAGTTTATCTTCGCTTTTAGCAAACCATGCTTCCGCAACAGCATCGGTAACGCTGATAGCAGCAATACTCGAACCTGACAGCGAACCATCTTTCTCAAGCGGTACCAACTGATTGCGCACTTGACTGGTTGGACCACTGACAACAATTATCCCTTTGGCACCTCGATCGCGAGCTACCATCGCCTTGTATCGCAATGAACTGAATCTATTGAAGTGTTGACCTCTTTCAAGACTCACTTCTGAAGGCGAAAACCTTAGCACCATCACCCATTTGTTTTCAACATCCAAATGGACGTACGAATCGTATTCCGGCTGACCTTGACTCGCGGGTGCGACGATCCCGTATCCTGCGAACAAAACTTCGGTCGGCTCAACCGTACTCGAATTAGAAAACACCAATGGCCGCCAATCATTATTGATCGACCATGACTTATCTGTGGATGTGAGCGTATTGTTTGCAAGCAATTCAACCCCGGAAGTAAAGGGAAACTTAAAAAGGTACGTACCATGGCTGCCCGCAGGTTCTAATCCCAACGAGGCCATATAACTGGCAACATACGACGTGGCTAGTTTCTCGCCAGCGGTTCCTGTAACCCGTCCACCCAGTTCGGGCCGACAAAGGTAATCCACGTGCCGACCGATATCGCTGGCGCGATAGTCGGCATCATTCGCCTTGGCTGACGCGATCGCTTCAGCTTTTGCCGTTTCGATTTGAACGATCGATGGCGGTCTAATTGCGCTTCCATCGACTATTTCGGGAGTCGATCCCAAACCGAGCGACTCCCGAGCGGCCTTGTCATTCCAATCTGCTACGAAAATTTGCGATTTCTTGTTCGGCGTTCGGTTTGTTGTCCAAGCCAATTCTTTACCGTCTGGCGTAAATACCGGCAGACCATCAAAACCATCGGTGGTTGTGACACGTATCGGTGCATGATTTCCGTTGGCATCAACGATGTACAATTCGAAGTTGGCAAAGCCATGCACGTTAGTTCCGAAGATGAGATAGTCACCAGAAGGATGGAAGAAGGGAGCCCAGCTCATCGCTCCGATCGACGTCAATCGCTTAACGTCCGTGCCATCCAAATTTGCAGTATAGATCTCAGCGGTAGCACCGTCTTCTGAAAATCGTCGCCAGCAAAGGCGTTTGCCATCCGGCGAGAAAAATGGGCCACCATCGTAGCCAAAAACATCCGTGATGCGCTTCACATCGGAGCCATCGCTCTTCATGATGTAAAGGTCCAGCGCGGTCGCCGGATCGATTTCAAAAATCTTCTTTTCTCGCTCGCTCAATTTGAATTGATATGCCAGTCGATTGGACGAGAAAGCGATATAGCGACCGTCGGGTGAGTAAGATGCCTCGGCGTCGTAGCCTTGGACGTCTGTGAGCTTTTTGTATTGATGCGTGTTTCGATTCCATTCGACGAGATCAAAGTGATCGTCGTAGTCCCAGGCATAGCGTTTTTGTTTGCAGGATGCTCGTTCCTCAATCTCCGCTTTCTGTTTATTGATAGATTCCGGATCGAATTGTGTGGAGGCAAAGAGTACTCGATCGCCATCGGGATGAATCCAAGCGCAGGATGTTTTGCCGTAACCCGGCGAGACCCGTTCGACATCACCTGTCTCGCGGTCCATCCAATAGATTTGGTAGAACGGGTTTTCTTTCTCGCGTTCACTTTGGAAGACCATCGATTTGCCATCTCGGCTAAAGTAACCCTCACCAGCTCGCAAGCCGTCGAAGGTCAATTGTCGCGTCTTACTTAGAAATGTGGCCTCGTTTTGGGCAGCCTCGGTGCTAGTCTCAACTTTGGCTGGCGAATCTTGGGGGAACAATAGATTGTCGAAAAACAAATCGAAGGCAATAACGATGGCGATAAAGAAAATCGGCCGACTCAATCGAAAGAAGAGCAATTGCATAGTCATGTGTGTTCGGTCTCAGGGAATAAAGATAGATACGATCATTGTAGCCTTTAAACGTGGTTTGTTTAACCCGCGCAGCGGCGGGCGGGGCCAATCGCACCTCCGTGTTGTGCGGAACGCAGTTTCTAAACGTAGCATAGGCATCTTGCCTGTGAAGGATAACGCTGGAATCTCAGGCTGGAAGCATCTTGCCTGTGAGGGGTAGTCCTGGAATCTCAGGCTGGAAGCCTAAGCTACGTTTCAAGCGGCACGACGGTCATCTAGTTGTTGCCGCCTGAGCTTTTTGCGATCGGCTTTGCTCATCGGTCGTCCAGAATAGTCATCATCCCCTTCATCCTCGTCACTGTCGCCTTGCGTCGAAGGGATTTGTTGCCCCTGCTTGATCGGCATTGGCTTCATAGATACTGGAGAGTTTTGACGTGTTTTCTCCTCGGATGGCGGCTTGAGCTTGAGCCCATCCAGCATTCCAAAGAGGCCGCGTCTACCCGTTTTGGCCGCAGGCTCGTCCAATTTAGCCCTTTCCGACTTGTTCGCTACGACCCTGGGTTCTTTTGGGTCCTTTGGTTTTTTGGAAGCAAACGACAGCCAAGATTTCTTTTCTTTCCCGTCGACTATTTCTACGTCCTGAACTTGTTTCACGCTTGGCTGTTTGTTAGGGAGAAAGGTTTGTTTTGGCGAGCGAGAATCGGCTACAGATGAGTCATCAGGTTTCTGGCTCTTGCTGAATCTGGAAACCCAGCCACGTTTGGGTTTGGCAGTATCCGCTTCGATCTGTCTCGATTCAGTCCTGGTGGTCTGAGTTACAGACTTTAAGGCGGAAGCAAGTGTTTTCGATTCCGCATCTCGATTGCCGCCAATCCCAAACCAACCACGTTTCTTTGTCAGTCCTTGGTCTACCGGCGAACCATCGTCTTCTGAAATCGGCTCCGCTTCCAGTCTCTCATTGAGCTCATGACGATTCGGAACGATTCCAAATAAACGACCTTTCGCTTTGGTTTTGGATTGTACCCCTTCATCATCGAGCGACCTACGCGATTTATCGATCGTTTTGTCAGCGCTGTTGCTTCCGGATGCTCGATTTGTCGATTGTGGATTGACATTCTTTTCAAATTCGTCCATCGCCTTGTTGCGTTTCCTGGGCCAAGGCAGTTTCCATTTTGGTTTGCCGGCGGCGATGGATTTCTCCGAATTGCCAGATTCGTCGCGTTTGCGGCGCAGCGAAAACTTTGGAATTCTGAATTGAATCGGTGCCAGGTTAGCACCATTCCGCACTAAGAATCTCTTTTGGGCGTGGATATATGTTTGGCGTAAGTAAATTCCGGACGCTTGAAATACGGCCAATATCCCTCCGAGCAAACATCCTCCCACAACCAAGTCGATCGTCGCCGACGACCATGTCGTCTTGAGAAGCCCGGTTCCAAGTAAAGCGGAAGCTGCCCACGCTAGCAGCCCGAACAGCCAACTCACCACGCTCATCGGCGCCGACTTGAGTTCACTGCAAAGACGAATGCCGATCACTCCAATAATGGATGCAAAACTCGCCAAGACTAGCGGCCACCCCCCATACCCGATTTCTTTTCGTGCCCAACCGTCAATACTCATCCCCAATAACATGAGACCCGAACTAGAGGCCTCGAAACTGGAAAATGCAGCGGCAATGGCTAATAACACCCATATGCGATACCTTGCGCGATAGTCATCGAGCTTGTGACGCCGCAGTTGAAAAATCATCCACGCAGCCACAGCCGTCAGCATCCAGAGTTGGCATGTAAGCCATTGCGCAATACTGTGAGGGGATCGCAAATGAAACAATTGCGCGATCGGAAGAATTGAAAAGCTGGTTGCATTGGGCGTATTTGGGGCTGCGGTCAAGGCGGGTCTCGTGAATATCCAGTAGTGCGAGAAAAGCAGACACCCCCACAAAATCCACATGCACGTCAACACGATCGTCAACGTACCTCGGCGAACCGGGATCAGCTGTACCATGCGCTGTTGGCAAGTTCGTCGGACCGCTTGACTGTAGCCCGGATCACGGTACTTTTGTGTAAATTCCCCTTCGTTCGCTGATTCAGAATGGTCTCGAGCAAAAGACCGCTTTTTTGCACGGACACTCTCGACCGCAAACTCGGAGTCTGTCGCGACTGCATCCAGCATGACACGTCGGCGCCGATCGATTCGATTGGATCTCGAGAGTGGCATACAACGATCGCTTCGGGAATTGCATTGCGGAGTGGAAAGAGATTCTCGTGTATGCTCATCGCATTTTTGATGACAGAAATCAATGTCAGGTCGCGAAAAAGATTGGCTTTCGGCCTAACAACAGGTGTCAAATGCAATTGCTAGCAAAAAGATTTCGCTTTGCGGATCTGATTCCCAATATCCTCTGGTCCCGCCCAGCAGGCAGGACCTACTTTTTCGCAAAAAACTCGCTAGTGCATTGTGACAGCTAAGATTTACGGTTTGATAGTAGTGGACGAGGCGACGAGTCCCTGGGATTTGCGTC
>JAYTVL010000225.1:0-22692 GCA_043744075.1 Pirellula sp.
GCCACATCTGGCGGCTACCGTTCGATGACCATGAGGTCATGCTCTCCGTTTCGGTTTATCCGAGCGGAAGCACGTTGCTCCCGCCTGGATGAACCAGACTGAGAGCCAAGCTGTAAGTTCCGTAAGGTGGCTGGTATGCAATTGTAGCTGTCAGATGTTGCCCGGCCGGAATGAATCCAACGGAAGCTGAGAAACCAAATACTTCGCGAAAAATGTCGTCCGCAGATTGAAAGGAGGCTCCCAAATAATGGAAGGGACTTACGACTTTTCGCACGATAGCGCGTTGCGGCTCAAAGTGAGTGCTCTTGTCGTACAGCCCTTGGAGCTCTTGGAGCTCTTGGAGCCACTCAGAGTTTCAATAGCCGAACAGACTCCTCAAGCAGAAACTTTGGGTCCATGAACGGTTTGTAGCCAATATCTTGCCATCGAATTCTGCCATTCGTGTCGATCAAAAGTGTTCCGTGCAATGGCTGTCCCTCAAAGTCATCGTAGCAACGAAAGGCCTTAAAAATATCGACTTCTGGATTCGCCATCAGGGGCAACCGCATCTCGCCATCATATTTTCGCAACCCAGATTGCAATTGACTAAGTGTTTCGGTGCTTATCCCGGCCACATCAATTCCGGCTTCCCGAAAACGCTCAACCATCGGGGAGAACTCCTTAAGTTGCTCGGCACAGTGAACACAGCCGAATCCGAGATAGAACAATAATACCAGTGGACGTTTGCCGAAATGCTTGGTGGATCTCGTTTCACCCTCTGAGTCTGTTGCGGACCAAATTGGCGCCAACGAAGGGCTCCAACGCAATGGCCCCAATGAATCCAGCGAAGGCCGATCCCCAACGTCCGTTGGAAGGTCGGGAGCGCTTCTCCATTTTTCTTTTTCGCCCATTAATTCAATCGCCGGCAGAATTCGGCCTAACAATACAAGGTCGGAATCCGCCGAAGCAGCCATCGGCGAAAGAGTCGACGTCCATTTTCTTGCCTGCGATTGAATCTCGGTTTCCTCAAGTTTGTTTTGAGAAGCGATCCAAACGCCAATGGCGAGAGGCAACATCTCGCCTGGCGCCTCGTCAATACGTTTCTTGATCCGATCTAGAGCCTTTTTGGGATAACCAGCTTGTGCTAACCATTCCATGCGTACCATAGAATTGATCATCGGACGGCATTGGTGTGACGATTCCAGTGCGCGCCGATAATTCCCCTCGCTAGCAGCAACATATGCGTCTATTGCAAACCTCCATTGATTGAGCTTAGCAATCCGAAATTCCAGCTCAGCCTGGCTCTTTGCCTTCTCCTTTCGATCAGCGGACCATTCCTTTGATTCTGCAGCCTCAAACGTCTTGCTCGGCATTTTTGGAATTGCCGCATCGTTGTCGTCGCCAAATGGATCCTCGCTCAACTCATAAGGTTGGAGTAGACTCGGTGGTCGCACGATGCCGCGTTTGCTGTTCTTGGCTTCCTTTTCCGCAACCAAGAGAAGTGCTTCTCGACCCTCAATCGACTTGGAACGCAGCCCTGCCACGAGGCTTGCCATTTCGTGTTGCAGTTCTTTGCATTTGGTCATGTTCCCGGTTTGGTTATACGCGATCGCTAACCACGCATTTCGTTCATCCTGGCGAATTTCATCCGCTGTAGGTTCGAGGTAAACCGAATTCGCAAGTTCAATTAATTGTGGCCAAAGGCGATACGTTGTCAGGACTCCAAGCAATCGTTCACGGCCCAGCGAGGCACTTCCGCGTCCTCCCAATGCGTTGAACTTGGGATGCCTCGGCAGCTCAATCATGTTTTTTGAAAGCTCAATAGCATCGCGTACGTGTCCTATCAACATATAATCGCGAACGAGCCATTCATTGTTATGGGCGTAATTGTGAATTTGATCGGGCATGACCTGATCTCGCATCATATGAGCGTGATCAACACGAGCAGATGCTTCCTGTTGCCAAGCTGCATCAGCGTATCGATGTAGTTTCGAGTAAGTATGACCTGGCATATGCCACATGTGCGCTATGCCAGGAGCGCTCTGTCCACATTTAGCAGCTGCATCGATTGCGAGTTTTTCTTTTTTGCCATCCCACAGATGAATTCGGAAGTGGTGTGCTGGATGCTTTGGATTAGAAGAAAATATGTCCGTCAGAATCGCGTTGATTGCAAAGTGACTCTGAATTTCATTTCCTGCGCCGCTGTTCTGCCAATACTGCAACGCCAGCATGGCTTTGATTTCGATGTCATCTGGGTAGTCGTACGCAATCGCTTCGATATCTTTGACGTATTGCTTCAAGCGTTCAGGTCGATCCTTCTTTTCTTTCTCGTCCGCAAGCTTTTTCGCTTGTGTATCGGCCTTTTTTTCGGCCTCATTTTTCGATTTCGATTCGTCTGAATTCGCTTGCTCTTCTTTCGTGTCTTTCACCCGCTTGTTCCATGCTTCGATGAGCCGCTTTTCTTTGTTGGACGCTTTGCTTATCCTTTTCATTGCCTGCTCGATAAATCCTTTGGATCTCAAAGGGTTTTCGATATTGGCGCGAGCCATTCCCCAATAAAGAATCGGACAATCCGGGTCAAAAGCAGCTGCCTGGCGAAACGCTCGTTCTGCTTCGAAGTACCAAAAACCATGCAATTGCACGACGCCTTGATCAAAGAAGCGTTGCGCCATTGGATTTTTTGTCGAGATTTCCCAATGGACGTTACCCATCCCGCTCATCAGATATGCAGCTTGTCTTGGCCCTTCGTTGAATGCTTCTCCGTGAATGGAATGACCAGGCTGGGCAATTCGAGCGTCTGAAGGTGCCTCATCGTCGGCCGGAACTCCGCTCGAAGAAGCAAGGAACGTAATCAATATGCAGGTGATTCGAAGTGTAGCTGGCATTGGATTTTTTCGGTAGGCAGCAGGAAACGCAGGGTCGGGCTGTTGATTTAGTTTGTTTTGACTCAATTAACGGTGGCATCACAACCCGGAGCGTTAGCGAGGGAACGTTTGTCCCTCGCTAACGCTGCGGGTTAGGATTAAATCAACAGCCCAGGGCAGAGTATTATAACTCGACTTCAGCCTGAAAACTCGCCACCAACCGATTTTCACAACTCAACTAACGACCAACGATTAGCTTTCGGACGCAGTTCCTGATTGTTTCATCAAATCCAATAACCCACGCACAACTTTTGTTAGCAATCGACCGGTCCGAAAAGCCGCGACAATATGCACACTGCCAAGTTCGCGTGCCAATGTCCTAGTGGTAACGTGACGTGCAAGGTTTCCGTCCCGTCGTCCCGCAATAACGCCTACACCGATTCCGGCCCGAACGCAGGCTATCGTAACAGCGCTATTGTCCGTCTCTGCAACGACCGACAGCGGTCTTGTCAGGCCAAGGCGAAAGAACGCCTGTTCCAATTGCTGACGCCCGACCGTGTTTGGATTTCCTAGAACCAAGGGCTCGTCGACAAGCTCCGATAGGCTTAGGTCAGGTTTCTTAGTAAGCCGGTGCCGAGGCGGTAAAACTGCCAGATACTCGATTGGGTAAAGCCGTTCAACCGTAATGCCATTTGCTAAGATGGCTGGCGGTGGTTCAATGAGCAAGGCAACATCGGCTCGCCCTTCCAATACATAGTTCTGCGCTGTTTGATTGTCCGAAGTCATCAGTCTCAGTCTAACGTTGGGATTCGATTGGCGAAATTGTCGGAGCGGCTCGCCTAGTTCTTCGAGCATCATTCGCACGTCAGTGACAAGACTGACTTGCTTGGGAGCGTCTCCTGCTTGTTCCCCAACGACTTCAAAAGTCGACTCTACGCTTGCCAGAAGTGGCATCAATAGCTCGTAAAGAACCTTTCCAGCAGGGGTCGGGCGTATATTTCTGCCGGACCGTTCAAAAAGGACTTGTTGGTAAATCATTTCGAGCGTTTTTACATGTTCCCAAAGGGTAGGCCCCGCAAGTCCAAGATGCTTTTCGGCGTTGGAATATCCGCCATGTTCATAAACGCTGCAATACGTCCGCATTTGCTGGATTGTTAACGATTCTGCTCTGATCTCCATCGGGACACGCAATCATTGTTAGGGAAAGCCTATTATTCAATAGGAATTATACAATTGTTTCGATGTATTGACATGGATATAATCCGTACATTAAGGGGCCGTTACTTTCTCTCCCAGCTTTTCAAGGTGAACGATGCTTGCGTTGCGGTACTCATGGCGATTCGCATTTCTATTGATTTCGGCTCTCACTACGCTTGGATGTGGCGGTGGTGGCGATCGTTATGACACGGTACCCGTGAGCGGAATAGTCACTTGCAATGGAAAGCCGGTTGCCAATGGAGTAATCAATTTTACGCCGATGGCGGAACAAGGACGAAGCGAAGGCAATCGCGGGCGCGTCGCTTTAAGCAAAACGGATAGCAATGGTCGATTTAAGCTCACGACATATGAAAACGAAGATGGTGCGATAGTAGGACGTCATACAGTAACTATCAGTATGGGATTCAGCGAAGAAGCAGGGTCTGTCGACGGTGTGATTGCAGGACCAAAGGTTGCACTCTCGACCTCCAATTATGTCGCGATGCACCACCACCGGGCACATGAGCTCGTCGGTGGTATTCACGTTTTCACGGGTGGTTTTGGCCAGCAAAGCAAGACACGCATGAACGACATTTCCGACTACTATTTGTCAGCGCGTGTTTGCTGAGCTTAGTAAACGATGTATCCTTTGCTGCGCCGGATGACACTAAAGCAGAGTCGGCGCGAGCCAAGGCACCGCCGCTTGTTCAACCAAGACAGCCAAATGGCAACGGCTCAGTGGACATCAGTGGCGAACTAAAGCAATGGCACAAAGTAACGCTGACGCTCGACGGCCCTTTTGCACATGAGCACGACAATGCACCCAATCCGTTTACGGACTTGAACCTGTCGGTTATTTTCACCCACGAATCTGGCACGCCTAAGTACGTTGTGCCCGGGTACTTCGCAGCCGATGGAAACGCAGCTGAATCAAGTGCCAAAAGCGGTACGAAGTGGCGGGCGCATTTGTCTCCTGACAAAACTGGCCGCTGGAACTATCAAGTCGAGTTTACGAGTGGTATACAGGCAGCAACCGGCATGCAAGGTAAACCCGTAGCAGCGTTCGATGGCAAGTCAGGGTCTTTTCACGTTGCCGCGACAAATAAAGCAACAATCGACTTCCGTTCAAAAGGGCGGCTGCAATACGTAGGGGGTCACTATTTGCGTCATGCAGGAACAGGTGAATACTTTCTTAAGTTCGGACCTGATTCCCCTGAGACTTTGCTTGCATACGAAGACTTTGACGACACCGTCGCACCAAAGGAAAATTCACCGCTAAAGAGTTGGCAACCTCACGTCAAGGATTGGAAGAAAGGCAATCCCACTTGGAAAAACGGCAAAGGCAAAGGACTGATCGGTGCTATGAACTACCTTGCATCCGAGGGATGCAATACCATTTCATTTTTGCCTTACAATGCAGGAGGCGAGGGCGACAGTGTTTGGCCGTTCGTCGATCGCGATGATAAACTTCATTACGATTGCTCGAAACTTGACCAATGGGGAATCGCATTTAGTCATGCGACTAGCGTCGGCCTTCATTTGCACTTCAAAATGCAGGAGAACGAAATCGACGACAATCGACTCGGTGAAAAGCTAATCGAAGGCAATGTGCCTGAATCGCTGGATGGTGGCAAACTCGGTATCGAACGCAAGCTTTTTTGCCGCGAGTTGATAGCAAGGTTCAGTCATGAGCTTGGCATAAACTGGAATCTTGGTGAGGAGAACACACAGTCGACGGAAGAACAAATCGACATGATTCGGTACGTAAGTGAAACCGATCCGTACAAGCAAAATATTGTGATCCACACTTTTCCGGGCCAACAGGATAGAGTCTACAACCCACTGTTGGGCAACAAGTCATTGCTGACAGGGGTATCGTTGCAGAACAGTTGGATTGCAGCGCACCAACGGACGCTCAAGTGGCTCAATGAATCGGACAAATCCGGACGGCCTTGGGTCGTTTGCAACGAAGAACAGAATCCAGCTTCCGACGGCGTACCAGCCGATCCAGGTTACGAGGGCAAAGATGGCTACGCGGTACAGAATGGCAAGTGCGAGGCGTGACTTCAAGCCCACTAACTTCTTGTGGTCGACTATTTAATTCCGTAATCTTGAGCAGGATTTTTAGGGCAGCTGCAACGCTTGTCATTGGTGAATTCGCATCTAGCACTATGTCTACTGATCGGGCTTGAACGTAGTTCCCAATTCGGGGGTTGGATTTTCGCCACGGATAAGTCCTTTCCCATGTCTTGGCCAACCAGTCATCGTCGTTCAGTCGCTTCGCCGATGCGAGCGCTTGATACAAGCGATCCTCTTTCTGCTCGTCGGGGTTTTCGCGTGTGAACGTATTCATCATCAGATCGGCCAGCTTCTCGATTGCGATCGGATCGGAAGATTTGCTATTAAATAATTCTTCTGCAAGTTTGAAAAGTGGGATTTGGTCGTCTAACGTGCCGCCTGAAAAGGATGGTGCTGCCAACAAAATGCGTTTTTGCCATGCAGGATCTCCTTTTGTCCATTCTTCTGCCACTCGTTGATTGAATGCCTTGACGCTAACACACGATCGCAAGATGTCGAAGACTTTCCGATCCATTGGAATGAACGAACGTTTTACCGTAGGAACTGATGTTTGCCCGCCCCCAGTTCCGCGTCCCTCTTGTGCAGGTGCAACAGCCTCGTTGATCCATTCCTCATGTTCAAATTGCGTCCTCGGCTTCTTTGGCAAGGTGGTCCACAGATGTTCAGAAACTTTCGTTGCTGTATCTGTCGATCGTATGGCTGATATCGCGTTAAGGCTTTCTTCTAGTCGTTTCGGGCTGGTTTCGCGTGTAAACGTAGCGAGCCATTCGGCCTGCACTACTGTTCGCCGCAGGAGGTCGGTGAAATCCCGCTGGAGCGTTGATTCAAGTGATTCAGCCGCCGTGCCTACGTCGCGAAGATGATCGGTAATTGCCAGCGGGTTTGCTGCCAAGTCGTCGCCATCCATCGCATCTTGAGCGTTGCCCTTTTCGGGACGACGATCGGAAACCGGTGCGTTTTTCGGATCGCCCGTCCAACCCAGCAGCGGATTGTAGCCTCCCGCGCGACAGTGAAACAGCAACACCATTCCAGGTCGCACCGCATTCGGCTTGACGATTTGCCAAGTCCGGTTTAGCGAATCCCATGCGTAACAGTCAAAATTATTGCTGGCAGCTTTCTTAATGAAGCCGGAATTGCCACGAACAGCAGCGGTCGAAACCGAACAAAGTTCATGTCGATCCGGTGCGGGGAATATAACTTGTCCATCCGTCATGGGCGCCGGCGGCGATCCTTTTAATGCCATGTCTTTGAAATCCCAATCTCGCCAGTAGACTTGGACGTCGATGTCGTCGCCTTCTCGAAATATCGCCGTATCGCGTAGCCGCACAGGTCTGCCATCTGAACCATCGACGTCAATCGACTATCCACAAAGAATGGCGTTTCGACAATCTGGTTGATGGACGTCCAGCGAGCTCCTTTTCGGTGAAATCCGAGCATCATCTCAGTAATCTTTCGCGCTAACGTTTCATTGTTGTCCTGCTCGATCTAGCCTCGCAAATCTTGATTGAGAGAGCGGCCACGGTTCACCAAAAAATATTCGAATCGCTGGATCAACTCAGTAAAAGAATATTCATCGGGTGGCAACGCCTGCGACGTGAGGGACTGTAGGTGCTGTTTGTCCACGGCTTGCGCAAACAATCTCGCTTCCGACAACGAACCGATGCAATCTGCCAGTTGACGGATCAATTCCTTTCGCTCAGCCTGAGTCAGATGAATGTACTCATTCGTTTTCCGATAATTTAGCTTGGCCGCTTTGGGTTGCTTCTTGCTTCCGGTGGCCGCAATTCGCAGCAAATGCTGATCTCGCCGTTGTTGGCAGGCCCGCCGTCGGTCAGCATGGGACAACCCTTCAAAATCAGGAATCGCCTCTTGCTCAACATAACGCCGTGCCATCCATGCCGTATGAACTTCCGCGTCACCCAAAGAAAACCCTCGCTTCAGCCCGTCAATTCGGCTTTCAAGATGCTTCCAGTCATTGCAGGGGATTGCGAAACCAACCAGTACGAAATGGGACGTTCCGGCAAACTCCAGCGTGCCGGATTCGTCCAAATAGCAAAAATACATGCAGATCCGTTTCGGTTCTGCATGAGGCGCTTGGCGTCTCAACTCAGTCGCCTGAGCATTGTATCGTCAGAGGGCTACCTAATCAACAAGTGATAGACGATTCTCAAGCCAAGGTCTTGAGGTCCAGGCCAGATGTTGTCGAGACTTGGGATGACTCCGAAGTCGCGAGCAGGTGGTTGTCACTTTGTCCAATTCGTACTGCAAATAACGATTGTGCATTTAAGTCCCAACGGAAAACTTGAGGTTAGTTGCCCTGTCGAGGAGCCCGATGAGGTACTTTAGTCAACTTGCGCCCTGACAAAGGCCGATTTTTTTATCTCGAATTCAATTGATTGTTTAGCACCGCCAACGTCTCCTGCTGCCGCCTTAAAACGAACTGCCGAGCAATCTCAGTCTTAGCTTTTGCCGCATTGAAGTCCATTGCCATTGCGAGAACCGTCTCGGGAAGGCGTTTGGTGTCTTCTTCGATGTCGAAATCGAACAGCCAATCACCGAGCCCGATGTCTCGCCACATAAAGCCCTTGCTGGTCTGCTCTGCGAATCGGCAAACGATTGCTGGAATACCATTGCCAACAGCCATGATCGGCGAGTGCATTTCGCTACCAAATAGTCCAGCACTCCGAACATACACACTTATCGCTTCGTCGGTCAGCCAGAAATTCTTTCGCAAAACAACACGAGGTTTTACATCGTCAGGCAGTTTGTCATAGAGCATTTCTTTCCCGACCGCCATTTGAGTCATATCCTCAGGGCAGAGTAGCACCTTAAGATTTGTATTGCGGATGACTTGAACAATCGCTTCCCGCAGTGGTGCGTGGTCATTCTCTTTCATCGCTTCGTTGCGAGCATGTCTTTCGGCATCGAAAGGTCGCTTGCTGCCCGCGATCGACCAGTAGGGTGTGAATCTAAGCCTCGACAAGCAACAAAGGAATTTACCTTCTTCGAGGTCATTTGCATTGATAAATTCACTTGCTTTTGCGTTGTCGCGCAAGTCGCAGGCAAATGCGCCGTCCGGTGCGAAATCCATGATCGGGCAACGAATTCCCTCTTTCTTTGCAAGTTCCAAAGAAACCGAATCTCGAAAGAATACAAATGAAGCTTGACTTAGCAATTCCGTGTGGTCACCCGACAAAAACGACCCATGCGTAATTCCATACACGCCATATTTTTTGTTCGTATGTTTGACGAAGGCTTTCACATCTTTGGCGGCCACTAACGAAGGACCGGAACCATGCAGAAGAAAATCGGACCATTCAATTGCTTCCCCAAGTTCGGCATTGGTCGCTTGTCCGTCGTCCCTGATCGAACCCTTGACGATCTTTAACTTTGGAAATCGCCGATGCTCCATCGCGGCAACCTCAGCGGACAAATCTCCCGAGGCCCAGAGTATCACTTCGGCTGTTGGGATATGCTTCTCAATCAATGCCAGCACACCCGGCGTATGAGCAATGTCACCGATATTGACAACTTGCCATGACGATCGCAACAAGATCCGAGGCGCACGAATAGCATTTGCACGCAATGGAGTTGTAACTAACTGAGTCGCCAACAAACCGACCAGGGTGTTATGAAGAAACTCTCTTCTTTCTAAATTTGGCGAGAACATAATCAACTCCTTCAATGCTTGCCCGCAAAGTTTTTCAGCAACAGGTTCTTTTCTTCGGTGAGCAACCACGGGTCAATCGTAATTGGACGAAGCGCAAGATGTGGCTTTCCGGTTTTAGCCGCATTCAATACCTTTCTAATAGACACGAGCTCGGCTTTGAGCTGAGTAATCGAATTTCGCAAATCGGTATTGCCGCCGGCGTTATCCTTTCTGGTCTCATCCAATGCGTCTATCTTCGCTTTTATCTCAACCATTTGATCATCAAGCGTTTTGCGTTTTTCGGTCAACTTAGTGCGACGCTCGTCTTCGCGGCGTTTCCAGTCAGCGAGGTTCTTTTGGTATTGGCTAAACAATGACAACTGGAAGTTGTAATTATTCATTTGTGACTGGTAGAGACTCATTTGGTTTTGGTATACAGCATTCCTCTCCGCGTCGATGTCGCGATAGTCACGGCGTGCAATGATCTGACGGGAAACCAGTTGGTTATTGACGTTTTCGGTTACAAACCGAGTGTAAAATGGATCCACGTATACTGCATCGCGATTTGGAAGCAGCGGTGGACCGACCGGAGGAAACATCGGGATCGGCATACCCGGACCGTTTCTCGCCCAATCCGCTTCGATGCGTCGCATTTGATCTTTGATGCCGACTGTTTCAAGGCGTAAGCTTTTGATACTCGCCTGATTTTCGCTAGACAATTCTCTCGATTCCTTGACGGAGGCGGCCAGGATCTTTTCAAGCTTCTCCAATTCATCCGACATCGTCCGCTCCATGTCCTTCATGCCAGCCTCTCCTATTTCCGCGTATCGCAAAAGTGCTTTCCGGATCTCAACCGCTTTTGCATGCGATAGCGAATATTGGTTTTCGAATGCTTGGCTAAGCTTTGTTTCTTCGATTCCGATGAGCAACTTTTTGGCTTTAACAAGCATCTCGTGTTCAATTGGGGACTGAGCTTCTTCTGAATCCAAAACTCCAATGACTTCGCCCATCCATTCACAAAAAGACTTCCGCAAAGCAAAGGACGTTGACTCACGTTGACAAGCATTCAACAAGTTCTGAAAGAGCGCTGTGGCGGTCTCTTTGTCGTCGGTATTGATAGCACAGAGCAATTGGAATTTGCCATTAGTTGTCCGCGTCTCCCTTGCTGTGTCACCCGAATTGGATCGTTCAAATGACTGTTTTGCGTTCTCGAATTCCTTGGATCGAAACTGAGTGATCGCAAGCACACAATTCGCTAAAGAATCTACGCGGTTCTGTTCAACTCTTTTTTCGAGGAAGGCGGCTACCCATTCCATGTCCTTTTCTAACGGGGAGTCCACGGCGCGAACTGCATCGATCACAGTCCTCTTGTTGGCCGCTAAGACATCCTGTCCAAAGGAGACGGGCGAACGAAACGCCCAAAGCGAAAGTGTAAGAATAGTCAGTGTATTCAACCAACCCATTCGGCAGCGATTCATATTCGGCCCCCAGGCGAAAGGCAAGCACATTGGATATTTGATTGTACCGATAAGACAGTAAATAACAAATTGCAAAATCGGTACTTCTCGACGAACACCACCATCTGGTTGTAAGGCGCTGCCTCGTAACCCACTGTATCGCTGGCTCTGCCTGGACGCCGCGACAAATTGCAATTTCGATATTTCTTTCTGATTTATATCGAGTCTTTTTTGTTCCGAACAAACAATAGAGTTAGACAATATCGCTAGCCCATCCGTTCGGGGCTTGCCGGCTTGCCCCCGACGGATGCGTTTTGGTGTACTACAATACAAATGGGCGTTCAAACTCCCGTTCCCCTCGGCTTTGCCCGGCTTTGCCCGCCGGAGGCGAGCAAAGCCGAGGGGAAGGGGTCGATTCGCGAGTGCCGGCCGTTAGTACGCCAAAACAAGGATTGGTGGGGGACAAGCCCCCGACCAACCTAAAGGCCAGATCGCAGAACGGAACAAAACTCGCATCAATGCATTTTTCAAAAACTGCTATTTGTCGGACAGCCCAGGCTCTGCCTGGGCTGCGCGACAAATTGCAATTCAAAAGAATTAAGTTTGTTGAAGGACCTGCCATAAGTCTGGCCAGATTTGTTGAAATGATTCCAGTGCCGAAGGTACGGCAGTAATCTGCCGTGGACTAAAGCCCAATGGCACTCTCTTTGTAAATTTTGAGCCTCAATGCGCTAGCATGAGGGCCGGATCTGCAAGTGATTACTAGCCTACCAGTCCGCACGCTAGCGCGTTGCGGCTCAAAGTGAGTGCCATTTGAGGAAAGCCCCCGGCGATGGTTTCAATCAGCGTCCAATGAGGCGTTGCTGTTTAGCGTAACGATTTGCGGTTCGCGTTCTCGAAGTCGACGCAATTGACCGCAGGCTGCTTGAATGTCGTTCCCTTTTCGCTGGCGGAACATGACATTGATCCCCCCTTCCATCAAGATTCGACGGAATTCCAAAATTGATTCTGAAGTTGGCGTCTCGTATGGCAAGCCGGGTACGGGGTTGTAAGGAATGACGTTGAGCATGGCAGTGCGACGCCTTAGGAGCTTGACGAGTTGCTCTGCACATTGTGGCGAATCGTTAAGCCCCTTGAGCAACACATACTCAAATGTCAATCGTCGGCTGGTCACAGCGAAGTACCGTTCGGTCGCGGCCATAATAGCCTCGATTCCGATGTTCTTGTTGACTGGTACTAATCTTGTTCGTAGCTCATCGGTAGGGGCATGAAGACTAATGGCAAGTTGGAATGGCGAGTGTGCTTCAGCGAGTCTATCGATGGCAGGAGGCAAGCCAACAGTACTGATCGTGATGCGGCGTGGACTGATGCCAAGTCCGTAATCGCTATCACGCGCGACGTCGAGCGCATCAAGTACATTTCGTAAATTGGCAAGCGGCTCGCCCATACCCATCATGACGATGTGGCTAAGTCGGTCATCGGGTTCGAGCAATCGCTGGAGCTTCAACGCTTGTTCAAGTATCTCGCCTCGAGTCAAATTTCGGTCAACTCCATCCAGTCCACTTGCGCAAAACACGCAGCCCATCGCGCAGCCCACCTGGCTACTCAAACAAACCGAGCGTCTCGGCCCATCCCGCAGGAGAACGCATTCAATGCGACCTCCGTCGGGCATCTCAAGCAACAGTTTTTCAGTGCCGTCCTCTGAATGCTGCGACTCGGCTGTCCTTGTCTTGAAAATGCAGAAGTGTTCATCCAGCCTATTTCTCAATTCTTTCGGCAATTCGGTCATGTCCGAAAAGCAATCGATTCGCCGCTGGTAGATTGCGCTAAGAACTTGTTTTGCACGATATTTCGGAAGATCTCTGTCTACGAACCAACGGATCAGAGAATGCTCTGATTGTTCGAGGATGGCTAGTTTCTCAGTTCTTTCGACTGGTTTGGCAGTTTCATTTGTCATGTGTTGGATCGTAGTCGATGGAACTCCGATTGGCTAATCTCGTGCGAAGGCTAAATGCAATCGGAATCATTCGATAGTCGGACTAATATGATAGTCGTTTCTGTCAAATATTCACGTTGAAAGACCAATAAATCCAAGCTGCTAGCCTTCAGAAGTCCAACAATCGATTTGCTTAATTCACAAACTAAGCCTAAAACCTCTATCGGGGGGGCGCATTTGGCCCGTGGATCTCGATGGAAAATGAGGATCGCTCATGGCTACTCTGGCGTTGGTTTATTTGGGCTATTTTGCAGTGTTAATGGCTTTGTTTTTTTGGGTACGAGCCTACACATGGACCGAAGAGGAAGCTTTGCCGGCCAGCGACAAGAAGCCTGGATTCGGTCCACAAATAAGCCTGACTACCGCTGCAAAAGACATGTTTTCCCACGGCGGACCGCGAGTATTGGCCTTAGCATGTATTGTTACGCTCGTGTGCCGAGGTTTGGTGTTTGAATACTCTTTGTCGGATCTCTGGGTGATCTTAGGTGTCGTCGCTTTTTGGCCATTTCAAGAATGGATGATTCACGCTTGGCTTGAACACTTGCCCGCGTTCCAATTCGGCAGTCGCAGAGTGGAGCTTGTAATTACGAAAACGCATCGTGCTCATCATCGCAATCCTTGGAACCCAAAGTACGGACTTACCACCACTTATTTTGTGGTGCTGTTCCTGGGGGGAGTGCCTATGATTTGGTCACTTGGGTCGGCGTTTGGGTTTATCGCCATGCACTCTGCTTTGACTGGAATTTTGGTCACGTTTTTGTTTATCTTGAATTACGAATGGGTTCATTATCTGATTCATACGTCGTACGCACCGCACACTTGGTTTTATCGCCGTCTTTGGCGTAACCATCGATTACATCACTTTCAAAATGAAAACTATTGGTTCGGACTTACAATGCTAACGGGGGATCGAGTTCTTGGAACCCAACCACAACGAGACAAAGCGAAACACTCCAAAACGGTTCTGAACTTGGGCATTGAGGCTTCACCTGAGGAGATGTGAGAGTACGACGAGCAAAGAGTTAGGATCGATCGATCATCGTCAACGCACCAACAAAAGAAAGCAAACAATGCTGATGCCTTACGCAGCTTCTACTGCCCTCAATGGGGTCAGAGAAAGGAGCTCGTCCACCATTTGTGTAGTCAAAACAGATTCGAGCAATTCAAGCGATTTTGCTCCCAGCACACCATCGATTGTGCGATGATCGCAAATCAGCACAACTTCGCATTTCCCGTCAGCTCCAATTGGTCCTAAAGCCAAGCTCGAGGTTGTTATCAACGGATGGTAGGCGTTAAGTGCTCCTTGACCTGCCAAACTGGAAATACTAAACGTGCCGATGTGCTTAGCGCGTTTCCTTCCGGACCAATTGGTGAGCCACCACCACACGCATCGCCTCAAAAGTGCTGGGCAATTTTCGAGCATTAGTCCTTCACGATACACGTCAGCAATTGGAGCATTACTGAACGAATCCAGTTGTTGTTGCAAATCAACCAAGTCCCGGCTACCAGGATTATTCCAACGTCCGAAAATGAGCCGTTCATTTCCGGCATCATCTTTTCTATGCACGGACAAAGAAGCAACGGAATTTGGATGGCGGTATAAATGTTTGTAGGGATATCCAACAAACAGTTCACGTAGTTCCGGTATCTCCTCGCAGACAATGCCGTACGCTCTCGCAAACAGTGTCGACCAAGCGATCCTGGTCGAACAAGCTTTGCGAACCTGCGACAGTTCGCCGAGCAGCATTGTCCGAACCAGTGGAAAACTGGGCACGCTTTGCGAAACTCGGATGATATCGAGAACCGTTACACGATGCTTAGGAAAAGTACGCCGGCTTCCTTTTCTGGGATTACTGGATTCGTTGGATGACATGTCTATCGCTGTTGGCGTTGCTGGATCTTCTGCGTTCCGTCCTGCTCAAGGGCATCGAGTGCAGCCTTTGTTTCGACCGCCCCAAGCCGAGTCTTTTTGGTCAAGAAATTGGTAACCTGCGCATCGGCAATCAAGGTCGACAAATAATTGTCCATCGTAATGCGTTGCTTCTTTTCAAGTATGTCCTTGTATAGTTCCCCTTTGACTGCATTGAAATCTTGTACAACTGGTGTTGTAAACCCTTGACTCTTGAGTATCACATATTGTCCGTTGACCTCAATAATTCCCGAAATATCACCAGGCTTTAGATCGAACGCAGCTTTCTCAAGATTAGGCTGTCCGCCATGCCTTCTGAGTGGTGGTACCTTGCCAAAATTGCTCTTGGAGCTAGGTTCCACAGAGTATTGGTGTGCAAGCTCACCGAAGTGTTGCTCCGATTTATTGACTCGAGCATTTTCCCAAACTTCTTGAGCGGTGCGCTGGTTACTTAAGACGACTGCCAAGACTTCGGCGCGCTCGCCGTAATTCGAATCGAATCCTTTTCGAAGGTCTTCATCGGTGACCTGAACTTTGCCTGCAATTAGTTTCTTGAGTGCGACTGTAGGCCAAATGGCATCGTGAACGTACATTTCGAATGTAACGCCATCTTCCGAAAGAACACTTTTCATCCACTCTTGAATGTTAGGGGTTCCGTCTTGATTGACAAAACCAAAGTAGTCAGCCGCTCGAGTGATTTCCGCATCGATATCCGATTGAGTAACCTGTAATTTCGCCTTGGTGAGCGCCCCCTCGATCAATTTGCGATTAATTTCGCCTTCAAGTATTTGAACTCCATGACGTTTGACGCATGCCTCGTCAAATCTTTGCATCGGAATGCTTTGGCGATTTAGAATTGCTGCAACTCCTGGGTACTGAGCTGCCAACTCGGGCTTGTTGTACACCAGCGTTACTTCAGCTTTTTCCCGTAGAGACTTGTAGACCGTCTCCGCCATTCCACGGAGCTTTTGGTCCTCCAACTCCGTCTTGATACGATTCTGAATCTCTTGCATCTGAGCGGCGGGTGGATTTTGAGGCGGCAGGTGGCGAACGCATTGAAGTATGACATTCATTTCGCCTGCTGGAAAAACATGGGAAACTTGGTTAGGTTGCAGGCCAAATGCAATCCTCTCGAGTTCGTCATCTCCGCTGTATCGTCGAATCGGTGGCAGGAGTCCTTCCACGCTAGCGCTGCTTGGATCCTCGCTGTGGTTCTTTGCAAGGGTTTTGAAGCTGTCCGGGTTGCTATTTGCCTCGCTCTGCAATTGGGCCAGTTTCTTAGCGTCCCTGCACGCGATCATTCGAACCTGGACTTTTGGCCCAAATTCGCTTTGAAACAAGCTGTCGATTTCTTGAGGCGTGACTTGAATCTGTCCCTTAGAAAGTCCTCGCAAGGCAAGCATCGGCCAGATAATGTCGGATGCGTATTGTTCTGGCGATATACCTCGCTCATCTTGAATTAGTTTAAGATACATCGGTGTTGATAATTTGAATTTCCCCGCTGTCCGCGAGATCTCGTCATCAATGTCTTTTTGTGTAACCGTAATTTTTTGTGTTTGACAAGCTTGCAAAATCAGAGTCTTGTTAACTAGATCTTCAAGTATTTCATTTCCAAAACGAAGCTTGCATTGAACTGCGAGCTCATCGAGAGAGATTGGGTTGCCGTTGACCGTCGCGACTACACTGGGGCCAATGTTAGGGTCATCGGAGACTTTTCGTGTCGACGAAGCCGTAGTTGCTGGTACACCTTTTTGAACGGGCTGTTTGCCTTGCTGTGCCCAGGCGTCCGTACCAGCGAATGAGCCGACTAGCGACAGGGAAATTGCCATTTGGAGCGACGAACAAAGGAGATTTTGACGGCGATTTTGACGGCGATTTTGAATGGAACAACGCATTTGTTTTCCTCTTGAAAATGCGGGACAATGCTTTGGGTCGCCCACGATGGATGCTCACCAGCCGATGGCCATCGTGGCCTCGGAGCAATTCTGGTTGTAGAGAGCTGCGTAAGTCGGGGAGTGTACGAAGTTCGGGGAGTCCAGGTCAAGACGGATCGCTCCGCCAATAATTTCGACACATCCCTTTGGAAATCAATCAAATGCTAACTAAAAACACTGTCTGGCAGTTTTCCACCGCCGCGAACATTCGCTTTGGTCGCGGTTGCTGCGAAATGCTTTCTGAAGATCTAAAACGTCTGAACATCACTCAGCCATTGATCGTTTCGGACAACACAATTTTAAACCTGCCGACGATTGCAAAGTTGCTTCAGCGTCTTCAATCGACTTGTGCAAGTATCCACATTTTCGATGGATGTATTCCTGAGCCACCGATTGAGAAGGCAGCAGCAGCAATTACGATCGGAAAACGCTCGCTTGTCGACGGAGTGGTAGCAATCGGAGGCGGAAGCAACTTAGACATTGGCAAGATCGCGGCAACCGTTTTGAGACATGGCGGAACTCCTCGCGATTATTTCGGCTTCGATGCGGTTCCAGGACCAATTTTGCCATTGATCGCGATGCCGACCACTGCGGGAACAGGGAGTGAAGTTTCGCATTCAGCGGTCTTGACCGACATATCGTCGGAAACAAAAGTCAGCACGCTTAGCCGCTGGCTTCGTCCGAGTGTCGCAATTGTTGATCCGGCCTTATCCGATTCTTGCCCGCAAGCCGTGACGGCGCACAGCGGAATAGACGCTCTTGTGCACGCCATCGAAGCAGTAACGAATAGAAACTTCAGCGAGATGTCCGGAGTGGATCCGCAAGCCAAAGCCTATGAAGGAAGCTATCCGCTAACTCAGCTGATCGGCGGCGAAGCAATTCGATTGGCTGGACGTTTTCTTGTACGTGCGTTTCGCCAGCCCGGCGACACCGAAGCTCGTGATGGAATGGCATTGGCCGCACTGTTGGCGGGGATGGCTTTCTCGAACAGCGGGGTCGCTTTGGTTCACGCTCTTGAGTACCCGATCGGTGGCCTAACGCATTGTAGTCATGGCGAAGGAAACGGATTGCTACTGCCGCACGTGATGCGATTTAATTTGCCGGAACGCACCGAATCCATCGCTCAAATTGCCGGATGGTTAGGTTGCAAAACAAGTGGATTATCCTCAAGCGACGCGGCACAGCTCGCTATTACAGCCGTTGTCGAACTGCAAAAGGCTATCAGCATTCGAACGCGACTAAGCGAACTAGGATTCAAAGAAGCGCAAATCCCCTTGGTCGCACAACGAGCCTTTCAGATCAAACGCCTGATGGATGTGAATCCTCGTCGTCCAACCGAACTGGACTTGGTCGAAATACTCGAAAATGCTTTCTAGGATGGGCTTTCTCAGTATCCTTTATCCTCGTATCGCTAACAATGTTACCTCCCCCGACGCTTGCAAGGCTGCAGGATTCCAACAAAAATACCGCAGGCTTTTCTACTAGGTTGAATGTCAACTTCCCCGGTGTAAAACCGGGGGCTTGTTTTCGATTTTTCCGCTTTGAAAATCGACGCCAAAACGCTAATGCCGCCGAATTTATTTCGGCGGATTGTTACCATCACCCCAAAGGACATTTAACTATGTTAAATTGGATCGCTGCCCCCGTCACCCTCACATCTTCGACTACAGCTATGCGACCCCTTTTTCCTTGCGCTTGCCTGATTACCGCAATTTGCGTCCTGCCGATTTTCGCGTTGGCACAAGAGAATCAAGATAGAACAACGATCAAGTCGTCATCAAGTATAGATCGAATAGTGGTCCTCACGTTCGACGATTCGGCAAAAACACATTTCACAACTGTGCGACCGATCCTACTTAAGTATGGATTTGTCGCAACGTTTTTTATCACGGAAGGCTGGGACTTTGCGACCAACAAGAAGGACTACATGACCTGGGATGAGATCTCGCAACTCCACCGAGATGGATTCGAAATCGGTAATCATACGCGCGATCACATGGGAGTTACTGACAAGAGCAAGGATCGACTCGAAGAGCAATTGCAAGCCATAGATGATCATTGCAAAGAACATGATATTCCTAAGCCGATCTCGTTTGCGTGGCCTGGAAATGCCACGACGCTAGCGGCATTTGATATCCTCGATAAACATGGCATCCGTTTTGCTCGGCGAGGAGGCGCACCTGAACATACTTATGAATCGGGACGAGGATTCGCCTATGAGCCTGGCAAAGATCATCCACTTTTGTTACCCTCCGCAGGCGATGCTAAACCAAAATGGGAAATAGCAAACTTCATCGAAGCAGCCAAGCAGGCTCAAGATGGTCGCATTGCCATTCTTCAATTTCACGGCGTTCCTGATACGGCACACGATTGGGTAAGCACGGCATCAGATAAATTCGAAGCCTATATGCACTACCTTGCAACGGAAAAATATCGAGTGGTTGCATTGCGGGATCTTTTGAAATTGGTTCCGCCAACCGATCCGCCTAAAGATCCGAATGAAATTATTCGCGCTAGAAAATCAACGTTATTAGAATAAGTTAGGAGCGTTCGAGAAACAACTGTTGTAGCTGGACTCGTAAGAGTTCAGTGTTGGCCGCGTTTGCTCCGAAGTCTTACGACTCCGGCTACTTTATTCTTTCCCAACAAGCATTCATTGTCACTTTGCGAAAAAAAAACGAGTCGAATTATGAGTTGTCGAAATCAGTTACTAACCTTACTCACTGCCTTTCTCTTAAGTTTTGGTCCTGGATTTTGCACTGCTTCTGAACAGCCAAGTGCGGACGTCAATGGTTCAGCAAAACGTCCCAATATCTTGGTTATTTATTCTGATGACCAGTCCTACAAAACGCTTAGTTGCTATCCCGAGGCACCCTCTTGGGTCAAAACACCCAACATCGACAAACTTGCCAAGAGTGGTATTCGATTCGAGCGCGCTTATCTGGGAGCATGGTGCATGCCATCACGCGCGAGCTTCCTAACAGGTCGCTTTCAACACGCGGTTGAATCGATGACGATGGCAGGTTCCTATCCAGGCAGCACATACGATCCTAATCGTTGTCCATTTGTGCCCAAGCATTTTCGACAAAGCGGATATCAGACAGCACAAATTGGCAAGTGGCATACGGGTGTCGACTCGGGTTATGGACGCGATTGGGATTATCAAGTCGTTTGGAATCGGCCTGCGCATCCAGAAGATGCGGGCAACTACTATTACGACCAGATACTTGCGATCAACGGCAAGGAAGAAAAATCCACGGAGTATTCGACGGACCATTATTCAAAATTGGCGGCGGAGTTCATTCAGGGAAAGAATCGCACTGCGGATCAACCATGGTTTCTATGGGTTTGCTATGGTGCAATTCATGGGCCAACAACACCGGCCAAACGCCACCTCAGGACGCTCAATGGAAATGAGGCACCGCTACCTGCAGATATTCTTGGACCTTGGCCAGACAAACCGGCTTACTTAAACGCAACTTCAGCATGGACAAAAGGCCCCAAAGGTCGTCCTGAGATGAAGAAACGAAACGCTGGCGAATCCAGTTTCGATGTAAACGAGTCTGGAAAGGGCTTTGACGCATGGATTCAACAAATGAACGAATGCAATCTAGCAGTGGACGAGGGAGTCGGCAAATTGACGGCAGCCCTTCAAGAATCCGGGCAACTTGCAAATACGTTGGTAATCTATACGGCCGATCAAGGATATGCGTTGGGTGAGCATGGGTGCAATCAAAAAGTCGCTCCCTACGACGCATGTGTTGCATCGCCCCTGATCATCAGCCAGCCAGGCACAATACTACAGGAGAAAAAGTGCAAACATCCCGTCACGGCTCCAGATCTCATCGAATTGTGCTGCAACATTGCAAACGTTGAGGTTCCTTGGAAAATGCATGGTCGAGACATTCGTCCCTTGCTTTCAAATCCTGAATCGACCGATTGGTCAAAGCCGATGATTATGACTCATACGGGTCGAAGTTATGGTGCAGAGACCGACATAATTCCAACCGGTAACAAGCTAACTGATACTGCAAATGTTCCCTGGTACGTGTTGCTGCGAGACAACAAGTACAAGTACATTCGAACGTTTGTCGAAAATGAAGTCGAAGAGATTTATGATTTGGAAGCCGACCCCGAAGAGTTGGTTAACTTGGCAACGAACGTGACAAACCGACCGCTTCTGGAACGACTAAGAGCCGAAGCGATCGAAGAATTGCGAAAGACCGACGCAAAGTTCGTGGACCGATTACCAAAGACGAGACCTCTGCGAGACTCAGCTTCGATCCAACGTCCCAAAAGTTACGTCAGCTATGTTGAAGCGAATGGGCCACGCATCTATTGGATCGATGTAGAAGGAGGGGCCGCGACTTTAATTGTCTCGCCGGAGGGGGAGTCAGTTCTGATCGACTCGGGAAACCCGGGGTATCGCGATGCAGATCGTATTGCAAGAGTGGCGACCAAAGAGGCTGGCTTGAAGCGCATCGACCACTTGATCACAACACACTATCACCGTGACCACTTTGGAGGCGCTTCAACCCTTGCCAAAATCTTGCCGATCGGGACGGTATGGGACAACGGTGTGTTCGAGGGGCAACGAGAAAAAGCGGATCCGGAGTATTACGAATTTGAAGCGGCGGCACGGCGAACAATTTCGGCCGGTGATTCTATCGAACTCAAAAACGGTGTGGGCGTGCCGATACTTTCGCTGCGATGTTTGGGTGCCCGACAAAAATTTATCCCTGTCATCGATACGACACGGGCGGAGAACGAAAGTTGCCAAAGCGTTCAGCAGCGACCGGTAGATCTTTCCGACAATGCCAACAGCGTAGTCATGCTGCTTCGTTACGGCGATTTCGATTTCCTCGACACGGGGGATTTGACTTGGAACAGCGAGTTTGATCTTGTTTGCCCAAAAAACCGAGTTGGCAAAGTGGACCTATTTCAGTCGAGTCATCATGGTCTTGACCAGAGCAACAACCCGGTCTTGATCAAGTCGATTGAGCCGCGGGTAGCGATCATCAACAATGGCACGAAGAAAGGCTGCATGCCAATGATGTTCTCAACGCTTAAGGAGACGCCCAGCATCCAAGCGATCTATCAAATGCACAAGAATCTACGCGACGATGGATCGGTTAACAACGTTGCAGACGAGTTTATTGCCAATCAGCTTGTAGAATGCAAAGGGGAGCACATACGAGTCTCGGTTGCGGCTGACGGCAAGTCATACCGCGTCACGGTTCCATCGACAGCTCACGACAAGAGATATGACTGCGTGCCTTAATATTATCTAAGGCCTTGCACGACAATTGGCTGCCGTTTTTCGTAGGGTAGGCTTCCAGCCTGTCAATGAAAAAACAGGCTGGAAGCCTATTCTACGTCTTTCTTTTCGGTAGTTTATTGTTGTGCAACGCCTAAGTGCCGAACAACTGCCCGTGGACGTGCTAGTTGCGATCATGGACTACCCCAATCAAAAACACATGAGGGAATCGTTGTCGGGGACAGTTCAAATTGCATCCAAGGTGTTGCGAGGCATCTCAAGTGAATTGGTCGTCACTAGTGGTCTGGGACAGCTAAAGATTAGGGTAGTGGACGAGGCAACGAGTCCCGTATGCGACGCAAATCGCAGGG
>JAYTVL010000226.1:0-1846 GCA_043744075.1 Pirellula sp.
TCGGTAGATGAACAGGACAGGTTTTGTTGTCTGTGTTTTTGCTCTGGTAACCGCCAAGTAAGCGTACAAGCAAACGAGCATGTAAATTCCAAATATACCACGATCAAAAGAAAAACAGAGGCAAAGAGCCATCGTCCCAATTGCCGTAATGAGCAGCAGTGCGGTCATGGAGTTTTCTTGCTTTTCTCGACTCTTGGCTTTGGAAAACCTCGGTAATTGACGATCGATGGCCGAATAGTGAATGGCTAGCTCCGCGACTGGCCAAAGCGATAACAACATCAAATATCCAAGATAGATCCCGTTGGTTGCGTTCTTGTTGGTTGCAAATACGGCCGCTTGAACAACTCCATTTATGGCTGCAATAACCAAGAGTATTGATGTCTCACGTCACTAAACTCTAAATCCATGCCGCGCTCAAAACAGAAAGACGGCGCTCAAAGCGAGCGCTCAAGTTTGAAGTCAGATTCATCTTTCGAATCCAATGAGAAGACTGCGTTAGATCCTGCGAAGCTAGAACAACGCATGAAGGCATGCGGTATTAAGGGAAAGACGGAACTTGCGGATTTAGCAGGGATCCATCGCGGTACGGTCCAAAACGTTTTCAAAACCGGAAACGGTTCTAGAGCCACAGTTGACTTGATCATAAGGGTCCTTCAAGCAAAGGAGAGTGAGCTTCGACGACATCCAACCTTCAGGGTCAAGCCCGAGCCGAAATTGCGAATTGATCCACCGAACGATTGGAAAATAGTTTCGATCGAATCACCGTGTCTTATGGCGGCAAACGGAGTGAGCTATCAGGTAGCCAAACTGGAAAGCACAATCACGCCAGGACATTTCTCACGCGCAAAACTTTACAACTTATTGCACACGACCCCGCAAAAATTCTTGAATCGAGTGAGCAACTGAAACGACACTCTCAAGTTTGCGTGCTTCTTAAAGACGAGGGACGAATTCTCAAACACCTCGACATAAGGCCGTTGGACGAAGACACCGCTTGGTGGGTCCTCAATAATTGGATAGACGCCACTCCCCTGTCGCAGATACTTGAGTCGGGAACAAAGTTGGAAGCCCGCCAAATCAAGACAATTGGCTCCGAACTATTGCTCGCGTTGCAGTCGCTCCACCGGCATAAGGTCATCGTTCGAGAACTTGCGCCAGAGCGTATCCTAATATCCGATGGCAAATTCCCGTGCATCATTACTGACTTTGAACTCGCAAAACTTCTTGACAGCGATATTTCTGTTTCGGGGAAATGGAAATTTGGAACAGACTATCGCGCGCCGGAAGTTGGCGGCAATGATCCGCATATTCAAAGCGATCTATATAGCTGGGCTATTATTATCACAGAATTGTTGACTGGAAAAACGGTTGCTGACCAACCAGAACTTGAATCCGTTGTCAGCAACAAGTCGATTGTCCATTTGATTTTCAAATGCCGTGACAAACGCTACCACTATCGGCCAACAACCGCTGACAATGTTCTGTCTACCTGGAAGAATTGGAAACCAAAATAGATGGCTGCTTCGGAATCCGAAACACTTTCGAGAATTCACGTGAGTTCGCTCGGCAGTTTCGTTTTTTGCCCTCGCACAGGCGTCATTGCCTTCCAGAGTCAATCCGACAGTGAACTACAAGAAGAGCCGCGAGTTCCCAACCTAAGCTATCTGCCGATGTTTAATGAAGACGCCCTTCGCGAAAAATTCCAGGCAATTTTTCCAGGGTTCTTAAGGGTGTGGGGAGTGATGCTCGCTAGCACATTTGTTCTTTGGGTAATTGCTCGTTTTGGTTCGCCATCCTTGGCTGCATTCCTTTGCATTGCTTTGGTCCCGATTGGTTATGTAGCATT
>JAYTVL010000227.1:0-22598 GCA_043744075.1 Pirellula sp.
GGCTGAGTCGCGATCTGATGCTGCTTCACGGCAAGGGGTTTACTCGCAGTGGAGTCATTCGCATTCGGCAGTTTTATCTCGCCTTTCCAAAAGGTGCGACAGCGTCGCACCTTTTGAGTTGGTCACATTTTGTTGAACTCTTGAAGATCGACGACAAACTTGAACTCAGCTTTTGCGAACATCAAACCATCCGTGAAAAATGGACGGTTCTAGAACTGGTCCGCCAGAAAAAATCGGCCCTGTTCCTGCGACTCGCTGCTGGAAAGGACAAAGAGGCAATCTTGAAACTGGCCTCGCAGGGACAGCTCATTGCTGAACCCAACGATCTGTTTCGTGAACCCTACATTTTTGAATTTCTGTCGATCCCGGAACCGCACGTGATCTCGGAAACGGATCTGGAGTCGCTGCTCTGCGACCATCTGCAACCGTTCCTGCTGGAACTCGGCAAAGGTTTTACGTTCGTTGGGCGTCAGTACCGCATCACGTTGGACAACAAGCATTATCGCGTCGATCTGGTCTTTTATCATCGCATCCTGCGTTGCTTTGTGCTGATCGATTTGAAGCTGGACGAAGTGCAGCATCACGACATCGGCCAGATGAACATGTATCTTGGCTACTTCGCCGCCGAAGAGAATGCCGAAGGGGACAATCCGCCGATCGGCATCATCCTGAGTCGTGAAAAGGACGAGTTGCTGGTTGAATACGCCACAACCTGTCTTGTTAAATGGCGAACAACGCCAAAGAGTCGAAGCCGTCATTCGTAAGCACGCATTAATTCGTGGTTGGGCACTGCACGCGGTTTCTGTTCGATCAAATCATTTGCATATCGCGGTAACCGTTCGTGAACTACCGAAGCGTGCACGCGATCAATTCAAAGCAAACGCCACTCGCGTTTTGCGCGAGCCACCGTCGCCGATTGAGAATGAAAAGATCTGGACGAAAGGTGGCGATATCGAGTTTATTGATACGGAAGACGATCTGGAAAAGGTCGTCCTGTATATCACCGAAGCGCAAGACCGAATGGATCAGAAACAATGAAAAATTCCGTGAGCGGCAAGGCGCTAGCCGCCGGTGTTCAGAAGACAGTGAACGAAGAACCGGCGGCTATCGCCTTGCCGCTCACGGAGGCCCGCCCATGAGCTTTCCGAGATACCCGAAGTACAAGCCAAGCGGCGTCGAGTGGCTCGGCGATGTACCGGAGCGTTGGGACGTTCAGCGTCTCAAACGCGCATGCCGAGTATTCCCAAGCAACATTGATAAGAAGTCTTACGACGGTGAGACGCCTGTCGTTCTCTGCAATTACACCGACGTGTACTACAACGAGCGGATTACCAGAGCCATTGACTTCATGCCTGCCACTGCGACGACAGATCAGATCACCAAGTTTACATTGCGCGCGGGCGACACAATCATTACGAAAGACTCTGAAACCGCCGACGACATCGCCGTTGCCGCTTATGTCACCGGACCTGAAGTCAGAGATCATGAACGCAATCATCGACGCGCTTGACGCCCATTCGACAATGAGCACCCAAGCGCTTGGCTCGGAGACCGTACGCGATGGGCTCCGTGAAATTCTACTTGGACCGGCTGGTCTTTACGCAGCACTCAGGGCGCGAGGAAGATCGCCCAAGTGATCCAAGCGTCGATCCATGTAAGACGCTAGTGGCGAATAATTCTCTAATCGCGAGCAAAGTTCCTTGAAGTCCTTGGAAATAGCTTTCTTGACCACCAAAAAGTTCAATCGACTTTTTTGGCGCATAATGTTTATTGCTGCTTCGATTACTTGACTTTTTTCATTTCAAGAATCCATTGGCGGATAACAGCCGCGCCGAATTGGTCAACCATGTTCGAGGCAACGTGTGGCATATGGCCAGTGCCCAAGTGCTCCATTCGATAGAGCAAAACAGACCGATCTGGTTCGCTTGGCGCGATCAACTTTCCGTCTAGGATGCCAAAGTATCCACGCTTCGGGTTCGCGTTTACAATAGACGTTTTCTCAATCGGTGAATTCCATAACAACTCAATATCGACGATTCCGCCACCGAAGATTCGATGACAATGCGAACAGTTCGCATGTAGATACGATCGCGCGCGATCGACAGCGCTTCCACTCACCTTCATGGGATCATCGAGTTTCGGGAGTTCAGATGGTTCTTTCGGAAGTGGTTTCGTGAAAACTCCCCAACGTTCAAACTGCTTCAATTGATTGATCGATTCACCATGGCTGTATTCATAGTCGCGGTTCATCTGCGCAGTGAAAACGCCGAGGGCATACTTGGCAGACATCGTGTGACACAATGCGCACTCCGCCCTGCTGGGAAAATGCCAAACTTGCTGCCGATTCCCACCTAGTGCCTTCGAATCAAGAATGGTTAGCTGCTTGTCGAGTCCACCAGCCTCTAGCAATTCAGCGTCGGTCTGCTCGTCGTTCCATACGTACGTGTAACCGTTCCAGACCTGGGTACCGTTTGGGTCGTCATGTCCACCTGGCATTCGCTTGTGATGCAACAGACGCGTCTCGAGCCGTTTGGTGCTGTTCGAATTCCCTGTTTCCATTTCGATGGAGAAGGATTTCACCAAAACAGTATTGTCCGGGAATCGCCAGCCTGGGACTGAAGCGATTGGATAGGACACCGTATCGAATTCGATCTGGCCGTTTCCTGGTAAACCAATGAACCGTTCCTTGGTTGCCCCATCAGACCAGAGTGGCGAATTGACGTCATAGGGCATGACGCCATCCGCCACGATGTGGTCTTTGGTGGATTTGAATATTCCTGTTTCGCTGAGCTTGCGAGGAAACTGTGGCTCGGCTGAGGCAGGGAGCGGAGCCGGAATCAGTTCGTAGATTCTTCCGTCCGAGAAGTCCGCGAAAACCACGCGTCCGCTGCCACTTTGACCAAACGTCGCGATACGGAATTGCGTATCCGCAAGTTGACGATGTTGAGCAGCAAGTCCATCGACAAGTTTTAGCCCCCAAATTTTACCGGTGTCGTAATCCCCGTAAATGTAGTGACCGTAGAGATCCTTCGACTCGGTGGCGTACGAAACGAATCCGCCGGTGATGGATCGGAAATCGCTATGAGGATGCTCGACAAGTGGCGGCAAGATCGGAGTAGGTCCCTTAGGTCGTTCGGGCATGTACGGATGGCGTCCCTCATTAATGCTCCAGCCGTAGTTTCCTCCTTTCTCCACGACCTCGATCATTTCGAATAAGTCTTGTCCAACGTCCCCTACAAACAAATGGCCTTCACGATCGAAGCTGAACTGCCAGGGATTGCGATGGCCATATGAATAGATCTCGGGCTTTGCATCCTTGCCCGTGTTAGGATCTTTCGCACCGATGAACGGGTTGTCAGGCGGAATGCTGTAGGCGCGGCCCTCAGACGGAAGGTCAACATCAAAACGAAGCATACATGCCAAATGGTCGTCAATACGCTGACCAGTTAGGTTCCAGTCGGACCATGCGCTTTGGTCCCCAGTGCTCAAGTACAAATAGCCGTCATTGCCAAACCGCAACACACCACCATTGTGCCCTCCGTGAGTCCATTCGAATATCACCTTTTCGGTCGCTAAGTCGCTATGCAACCGGTCGTTTGTTTTCGTTTCAAAGCGGGACACACGCGTGATCTTCTTGCCGTCGAATTCGTAAACTGTGGTAACAAACACGTATCCGTTTTCCAAAAACGTCGGATGCATCGCGATTCCAAATGTCTCTCGCTCAAGATCCAAAAATAACTCAGCTTCGGCACTTCGATTGTCCTCAAACGTATAGAGCTTGCCGAATCGCTCGGCCAAGATAAAGCGATTCGTGCCAGGGATCCAGTTCATTCCAAGGGGTTGATCAAATTTTAGCTTCGGAAAAGCGATTTGGGGTGTATAAGGATCTGGAGGATCGGCCGATCCTCGCACCCGGGACGTCGTCCAAAAAACACGATTTGCTAGGTCTAACGATTTGGCTTTCTCTGCATCTTGAGCGACTAATGGCGCTCCGGTCAACCACACAATCGCAACGCCTAACGCAAATGCAATAAATGAAGGTAAGGGAGATTTTCGGGAAGAAAACATGGAGGTCCCATTGCATGCCGAGGCTTGTCGGTGACGACGAATTGAAAAAGTTAAAATGAGAATTGACAAATGCAAAATGGAGGAAGAGGATGCGATCCTCTTATTCTCGATCGGTCGGCAGCTTCACACGTGGGAATGCCTTCCACTGGTTATCGAAGAAATCCGCTGCGACGACTTTTCCCGAAGACGTAACGCTTGGCGGCTGCGTGATGTCGAGAATTGCCCAGTCCGGCAGCTTGGGGTTTTGCAAAGAGTTGGTTTTGTCATGCGTCTCCCGAAAAGTTAGCCCTGAATTTAAAACAACATACCGGTCTGGATTCAATGGGTTCGGATAACAAAAAACAGGTATGCAGCTACTAACCAGTCCTTCCTGTTTCCCGACCCTCAAAACTTTATCGTTCCAAGAAACCACATCGCTGACACTCTTGCTTTCGAGGATCTTTCGCAGCAATGAGTTGGTATTCTGCGTTCCCCAAATGACTAAGTGGCTGTCCTTTAGGTCTTGTTCGGTAACTTCGTTCGGCTTTCGAACGATAGCATCACCTCGCATTAGTGAACGCCATCGTACAAGAAAATGATTCGATTCAATGCGCACCCACTTGTCTGTTGCGGAACCATCCGGTATTCCATCTGGCAGCACTACAATGAACCGCGATTTGAAACCGTCATCTATCGGTCCCTGCAGTAAAGGCTTTTTAGTGAGTGCCCCAAGCGCCGGTTTGACCTGACCGGTCCAAGTCCAAGTCCACACCGAATGGCTGCCTGACAACTCATTGCTTGCAACTTCTGTGCCATCGACGAAAACCTTTTGGACGTTGGCAACCTTCGGCATTTTAATGACCAAACTGGTAACGTTTTTTGTTGTAACACGGATATCGTTTTTTCCCTCGTTCCATACAGCTTCAGCTCTTGAGTCCTCCCACTGGTTTTGCAGGCCCGTGATTTCGAGCCAATGCATACGACTATAGGCAAGAGAACGTGTCTGCAGCATCACTTTTTTCGGTATGGTATTTCTTCCGATTGCTACAGCCTTTTCAATCTGCGACTGAACGTCTTTGATCACTTCTGGATGATACTTATGTCCCATCTCAGGTCCGATGAGATGAGGTAGGTGCAGGCCTTCTTTGGCAAGTACCTCAATCATGTACTCGGCAGAATCGCGTTGCGGGTCGACTTCGCCGGAGTAGCAAATCAGCGGAACATTGATAAAATTACGAGCGTAGTTGGGTACATCGTAGACGCCCCATAGTTTCTGCTCGAACCACGAAGGCATTTTGTCTGCGGTAATTTTCTGATAACGTTTAACGTCAACAAACCCGGCACCGGTATGCACGCAAGCCCATTGGTCAGCAAAATGGGCTCCAATGTGCCATGCTCCAGCACCGCCCATACTAAATCCGGCGAGCGCAATTCGGCTGTCATCGATGTTAAATCTCGCAATGGCGTCATCTCGTGCTTCAAAAACATCAGTTTCTCCTGCGCTCTTCCATCCGTTGCAGTAGCGGCCAAAGGGATGAATGACAATTGTCCCTTTGGGCTGGAATTGCCCAGGCTTTTTTGCGATCAATCGCCCGTAAACAAAATGCAAGTCGGTCGAAGTGTCGCCGCGACCATGTAGCCAAATCCACATGGGAACTTTGGGACGATCCCTGCCAAAGTCCAATCCGTCTGGAACCTCGACGCCGTATGGCTGTGGCGAGTCATCGATCTTAGAGTAAAACCCAATTACCTTCTGGCCGCTACCGTCCATCCACGGAGTCTGGTTTTTCTTCAGTGATTCAATCCGACGAGTGGCTTCATCCAACAGAGCGGTCGCTTTATTCATGTCCTCTTCCGGTTTCTTGCCGTACCATTCACGAAACTCAATTGCATATCGGACTGCTTTGAGAAAGATGTCAGCGTCAGCTGCACGTGGATGTTTTTTCACCGCAGCGAAATCTCGCGTCAGATCTGCGAGCTTGTTTTCGAGCAACTTGATTTGATCGCTTGAAAGATCGGTCGTCGGCTTGGGCGGAAGCGAGCCTCTGAATGTTGCTGTCGCGCTATCCGGTTGAAGTTGTGCATGAGCAACAGCGGTGAGTAAAGCAAAGAGTACAAGAGTTTTCATGGGACTGCATTTGGAAGGAAGGGATTGGCAGGGCAATACGAAGTCTAACATTATTTCAAAACAGAGAAGCGTCAAATTTCCACAGGGGAAACCTGGGCTGTTAAAAATTTGGTATTGCAATCGAAACTGAACGGCATTTTTAAAGCCGTTTTTGTTCCGCACCAGTTCAGGCGATTCGTCGTGCAGATTTCGCCCCGAATGGGGCAGCAACATTTTAGCCCAGGGCAAAGCGCAGCGACGGACCGTCGCGTAGCGCCGCCCTGGGAACTACAAAACGCCTAAACGTTGCCCTGAAAGGGCCGCACAGGATGCTTTCGTCAACGATGGATTGTCCGTGTGGCCCCTTCAGGGCAATTGGTATCGTTTTTGGTGACTACCCAGGGCGGCGCTGCGCTTTGCCCTGGGCTAAAATGTTTAAGCCCGTTGGGCTAAAAACGACCGAGATGACATCATCGAACCCAGCGGAAGCATGCTAATGAGGACTTTTACATTTTAAGGATATAATAAATACCCTTGGCGTTTTCGCAAAAACTCACCCATGCCGTCGGTGATAGCTGGCTCGAGATCGCTACCCGATCGTCCGTCCAAAAGCAATTTCAAGGTCGCTTGATTGCTGAGCAGCCGATTGAGGTTCTTCGTCTCCCATGCCTCTGGATAAAGTTGACGCAAAATGGCGGCCAGCGTCAAACCCATTCGTACCGGTTCGATCGCTTTTCTGTCTGTGATGATGATGTTGATCCCTTTGCACGCTTCGTTTGTAAATTTGGTCGACGTGGGCGTAAACTCGATCGGAACAAAAGTGACGCCAGGCAATTGCCGATCATTCAATTCCGTTGCCAGTTTGCGGCCGTCGATCCACGGCGCACCAACAACCTCAAACGGGGTATCAGTTCCACGACCGACGGATACGTTGGTCGTTTCGATTAGACCGACGCCAGGGTATAGCAAGGCTTCAGTCAGGCTGCGCATGTTCGGTGATGGATTCACCCATGTTAGTCCAGTTCCATCCCAGTAGTCGAGTCGGTTCCAGCCCTCGCATGCAATCACTTGCAAGTCGAGTTCCAATTTTAATTCTTGCTTGAACATCCGTGCTAGCTCACCAATCGTCATGCCGTGCCTCACAGGCAAACGGTGGAAACCGACGAACGACTCCGACTTCGGGTCCAGCATTGGTCCAACAACATCGATCCCGTTGATCGGGTTCGGACGATCCAAGACCACAAAACGACGATGATGCTCGGCCGCAGCGATCATCGCTTCACCCATCGTCGAAATGTACGTGTAGAATCGCGTACCGATGTCTTGGATATCAAATACGACCGTGTCGATATCGGCCAACATTTCCGCCGTGGGACGCCGCGTTTCGCCATAGAGACTAAATATCTTCACTCCCGTCGATTTGTCTTCGCTATCCGAAACCTTGGCTATGTCGAGCTTCCCCTCGAAGCCGTGTTCAGGGCTAAACAATACTTTTAGCTTGACGTTGGCTGCGTTCTTGAAAAGGCTAACTGCACTCTGTCCAGCTTGATTTCGGCCTGTGTGGTTTGTAATGAGCCCAACCCATTGGCCAGCTAGTTCACGAAAGCTGTTTGCCTCTAACACATCTAGGCCGGTAAGGACCGATCTGGGTGAGCGTTTTGCAACGGAGTCACTTTTCGTAACGGATGTGGCCACAACGTTTGCAATTTTTCCAGCCAACTGATTCACGTTTCCCTTACCGTTAGGATGGACACGGTTGCTGAGAAAGATAAAGAACAAATCAAGTTCGGGATCGATCCACAAAACATTGCCAGTGAATCCACCGTGCCCGAACGCTGATGGACTTAAGAGATCACCGCGGTTACTCGAAAAGGCAGTGCGACTGTCCCATCCCAAGCCACGAAGGCCACTTGGAACCGTGTAGGCTCGAGTCATGGTTGCCACCGTAACCGGCGAAAGAATACGAGCCGGTACAGCGCCCGTTGCTACGCTTCGCTCGCCCTGATGCAACATCATTTGAGCGTAGATGGCGATATTATCTGCGGTGGAAAATAATCCAGCATGACCGGCAACACCACCCAGCGCATAAGCTCGCGGGTCGTGCACCTCACCTTGCATCCAGTGGCCCTCTCGTTGCTCGGTCGGAGCACATTTGCTCTGTAGTTCGGTAGGAGGCAAAAAGCCTGTTTGCTGCATTTTCAGCGGTGTGAAAATGGCGTCTTGCGTGTATTGCTTTAAACTCTTGCCGCTGATGTGCTCAACGATTTTGCCTAAGATGATGAAATTGACGTCCGAATACTTGAAGGCCGAACCGATAGGAGCGACGAGCTTCAATTCACAAATCCGTTCCCAGGCTTTTTCTGGTCCATCCAAGTAATCAGACATGGCATTGTCCGGAATCAAACCGCTGCGATGGAGCAACAAATCTTGAACTGTGATCGTCTCCTTTTCGTTTTGAGCAAACGACGGGAAAATATTCGAAACCTTATCCGAAAGACTTAGCTTTCCCTGTTCAATCAGTTGCATGATACTCGTCGCCGTTGCAACCGGCTTGGTAATCGACGCCATATCGAATACCGTATCAATAGTCATCGGCTCCAGCGATGGCTCTAATCGTTTATTGCCGTACGCTTTAAGATGCAGGATTTCATCGCCGCGACCGACGCAGACAACGCAGCCAGGCATTTTACCCTCGGCAATCCCTTGTACGATCAGTTCTTTGATCGACGCGGCGCGATCGGAAGGAAGTCGATTGATCTCCAGTAAAGCCGATTTTGTTGATGGCGAGTCCTGGGCAATCAATCGCGAAAAGTCAACAATGACGAACAGCAAGAAAACAAACGCTAATAGGTGTCGATTCATTTTGTGGTCGCATCAAGTGAAGGAGCAAGGAAAGCTGAAAGGATGAGTCCTGACAAATAGGTAATAACCGAGCCAAAGACAGCCAACCAGGGGAAAGCAAGTTTAAATCCCCATGGCACAATTGGTAATGCAGCCTGGATGGTTTCCATTATTTGATCAAATGGACTATTTTGGCTTAGCCCATCAGTCGCAATTGGCAATACGAATTGAATAAACAACATGGCGAGTAGTCCAATGAAGCCGCCGGCCAACGCTGCTGACTGATTCGTGCGTTTTGTAAACACGCCCAACGCAAAAAGGCCTAGCAAGATGCCAGAGGAGAATCCAGCAATGGTGAGTGCGTTGTCAATGACACTCTTATCGAAGGTGCTTGCCCAGACACCAATCGCGATTTGTAACGCGCCGAAGAAAACAGTAAGGAGTCGGGTCGTCCAGAGCTGACGATTTGGCGAAGGTTGTACTCGGCAGCTTGGTAGCCACAAATCGCTGACAACAGAAGAGGCGGACGCGGCCAGCGAACTCGAAAGTGTAGACATGACTGCAGCCAAGATTGCAGCCAACATTAATCCGATTAGTCCAGTGTTTCTTGGGAACGAGTGGATCATGAAGTGAGAAAAGATCGCATCTCGCCTGATGCCCTCGGGTAGCTCAGCTTGGCTGGAATAAAAACAAGCGAGAAGAACACCGATCAATAAGAATAGCGCAAATTGTGCAAAGACTACGATCCCACTCCAAAGCAGTGCGCGAGCTGCATCGCGTTGACTGCGTGCGCTCAAGTATCGTTGTACCATCATTTGATCCGTTCCATGCGATCCCAATGAAAGCGTTGCACCTCCGATCAATCCGGCCCAGAGTGTAAACGGTTCGGTCAATGAAAATCGCCAATCGATCAGTGTAAACTTATTGTTGTCGACTGCAAACCGAAAGAAACTACTCCAGCCATTCGGTAAGTAGCTAACGATAACGAATACGGCGGCGATGCTCCCCACCATGTAGATAATGAACTGAACGCAATCGTTCCAGACGACAGATCGCATTCCGCCGAAATAGGTGTAGAGCATCGTGATAACGCCAATCGCAACGGCACTCCATAGCATAGGCCACCCAACTAATTCTTTGAGCACCATCGCCGCGAGAAAGAGACGCAATCCGTCACCAAGATTCCGAGTGACCAGAAAAAGGACTGACGCAACCCGTTTCGTCTGTAAGCCGAATCGAACACCGAGGATCTCGTAGGCGCTCATCAGTTGGCCTTCGAAGTAACCCGGCAATAGAAAGACTACAACCAAAATTCGTCCAAGTATGAATCCCATTGCGAGCTGTAGAAACTTGAAGCCAGTGTCACCAAAACCGTGACCTGGTACACTCAATACTGTCGCGGTGCTGGTCTCTGTAGCCACAATCGAGCCGAGAATCGCCCACCAGGGCAAGTTGCGATCGCCAAGCAAGTACGATTCTATCGAACTGTTTTTGCCCCGAAACCTCAACCCAACTACGATCGAAGAGAAAACCGCAGCGATCAAGACTACGATATCAATGATTCCAAGGGGAATACTCATCCGTTTGCTTTTAGTTGGGTATGATGTGTATTGAGGACGACCGCTGATGGCTCTCGACTTAGCCGCTGGCAGCAGACGTTAAATGGTACTCACTTTGAGCCGCAACGCGCTAGCGTACGGGCCGGAAGTCAATGAATCACTGACTGTTCAAGCCCTCATGCTAGCGCACCCGAGGCTCAAAATTCCCAAAGTGAGTGCCACTGAGCATCATAGTCGATTTCGCTCGATAAAACTCCAGCCCGAAAGCAATATGGATCACCTTGTAACCGAGCAACCCAATGCGACTTCCGCCGACATCGATACGCTTTCGACAATCGAAATCGTGCAATTGATGAATGCAGAAGACCGCAAAGTCGCATTGGCCGTTGAACTAGTTTCTGGGATGATTGCCCAAGCCGTGGATGCAATCTCAGCTCGGCTTGTCGTTGGCGGCCGACTTTTCTATCTCGGAGCTGGCACCTCTGGACGCTTGGGGGTCCTGGACGCGTCGGAGTGCCCACCTACATTCAACACTCCGCCTGAAATGGTAATCGGAATCATCGCAGGCGGGCCCAAGGCGTTGACCACGGCAATTGAAGGTGCAGAAGACGATTCTGAGTCTGCTGTCGTCGACTTAAAGGCTTGTGAATTTTCGAATCGCGATGTGCTGGTGGGGATTGCAACCAGCGGTCGAACACCGTACGTCATCGGCGGACTCCGTTATGCGCAAGAAATAGGTGCCTTTGCAATCGGCTTGTCGTGCAACCCTAACTCCGAACTAAATCATTGTTCCGATGTTGTAATCGCTCCGGTTGTTGGCCCAGAAGTGATCAGCGGCTCGACACGCCTCAAAGCGGGGACTGCAACGAAAATGGTACTTAACATTTTGACGACCGCGACCATGGTTCAACTTGGCAAAACCTATGGCAATTGGATGGTGGACCTCCGGGCGACCAATGTTAAACTCAAGGCGCGAAGTGTACGTATCGTGGCAGCAATTGCAGGCTTGAACGAGCTGCAAGCAGTAGAACAGCTCCACCGATGTAATGGCGAGGTGAAAACAGCAATTGTAGCGGCGAAGCGATCGGTTGCGGCATCGGAGGCTCGCACACTATTAGAACGATCGGGAGGCAAATTGCGTCTCGCTCTTGAATTGAAAGCATGACTGCGAACTCAAAAACAAAATATGTTCTAGCTGTCGATGGAGGCGGTTCTAAAACAATTGCTTGGGTCGCCAACGTTCGCCCCTCCAATAGTCGATGCTCTGTTAATTTGGAGGTCATTGGCCGCGGCCAAGCGGGACCAAGCAACCCTCGATCGGTAGGATTCGAGACGGCTTTTGCAAACTTAGGCTCAGCAGTTGAATCCGCACTACAGCAAGTTTCGACAGAGTCTTTCTCGATCGCCGTTGCATGCCTTAGCCTTGCCGGGGCTGGTCGAATCGAAGAACAAAACAGAATACGTGCTTGGGCCGATAAACAACAACTTTCGAAGCATACGATTGTAATCGACGATGTCGAGCCTTTGCGATTGGCGGCCATGTACGAGCAAGACTTGTCGCAAATCACAGATGGCACGAATTGGGAGCAATGCGTAACTTTGGTGGTCGGCACAGGCTCGATTGCTTGTGGCCGAAATGGGGAACACAAGTCTGCTCGAGTTGGTGGTTGGGGGTATTTGCTAGGCGATGAGGGGAGCGGTTTTTCCATCGGGCTAGCTGGTTTGCGTGCCATTTGCCAATCGCACGATCGGGGCGAAGCGGCAACTGAATTTCAAAAGTCGATGCTTGATCAACTCGGATTGAGTACTCCGACTGAGTTGGTAGGCTTTATCTACCAAAACCCGCTTCCTCGTGCTCAAGTCGCAGAACTTAGTGAAATTGTTTTGGCTCATTCAATGGAGGATCCGATCGCGGCTCAGATTCTCACCGATTCGGTCGATGCAATGCTCCAATTGGTGACCAACACACTTCGGCGACTTGATCTAACTCATTCGTCTTATTCTCTTGCGATGAGCGGTGGCGTTCTTTGCAACTACAGCAACATAGTCGATCGATTGTTAAAAAAACTCGAGCAAGGTCAACTGGCTCCGAAGGCACATCACGTTGTATGCGAACCGATCCATGGCCCCTTAGTGATGGCCGCTCAGACCGCTTTTTCCCTCACGAGTTAATTTCGCGTTCTGGCATTACGTGGAGAAACGAAGGTCCAATCAGTTTCCTTGAATTCTTTTCGGAATTTTCTTGTACAGTATGTCGGACTATGCTCTATTCATTTTCGTTCAGGTGGGAGACAGCTCCCGCCATCAATTTCTAACGTCTGTTGCAAAAGCCAGATACGGAAGCCGCCGATGAACAAGCTCTCAAGCTCAGCGGGACATGCTTCTTCGTTGCCATCGTGATTGGCATGGTTTTTACTGCGCAGGGATGCAGTAGTCCTGTTGGTATTTCAGCGGATGCTACTCATTCGACTAAAAGCCAATTTCCTGGATCTCGTACATCGACTTCTGTTTTCGATGCGGGGATCTTATTTGCAAACGAAACCAATTACGTTTGCATCCCTTTCGGGGGATTAAGTATCGATCCAACTCAAGAGATCACTTCGATCAAGTCATCGTGCGAATGTGTTCGGCCAAGCGTGGTTCGCTATGTTCAGCGGCAATCGCAGGAAGGCGTTGCTCTTCGACTAGACTTTGTCGACGACTCTAAGGGTCCAGACGAGACCAGTCCTCAGTCATTGGCGGTTGAGATCCAGTTTGAGTTCGCAAGTGGAGCTAAGCAATTCGTTACGATTCAGTTTTTGCTCACAACGCAAATAGGCAAGTCCATTGTGATGCGAGATGCGGATTGCGATTGGAGTCTTGGTGAAGTTGCGAGTGTTCCAACTGGTTCTATAGGTGTCGGTTTCTGGGGGATGGCGTCGCAAGGCAATTCCTCGTTTTTCAAACTTAGGGAGTGAGATGATGAAATTGTCGACTATCTGTTGTGTTCTTACAGGCTTTTTGATTGCAGTGCCATTGTCGAATCGGTCGCCGCTAAGAGTGCTTTCCGTCAATGAGAGCTCATCCGTTCGTGGTGCACAATTCGGTGGTATAAACATATGGACCAAGTGCGGAACTGCGGAACTACCCCCGAATGCAAAACAAACAGTTGTTCTGTTGACGATTGTTCTGGATGGAAAACTACTCAGTTAGACAATGCACCTAATCAAGGCTGCAACGTTGTAGATTGGTATTCCCTCTGTTTTCAGGAAGAATGGATATTCAATTTATTTCAGGCCCCCCAGCATTGTGCGACAAAAGGGGGCGCATGTTTTCCCACAACCGAAATAGTAGATGGAATAGTAGTAGTAACAGCTTGCACAGAAGTTATTGGCAACGGTTTTATTTTTGAGCCTACTGCACCGATTTCTTGCGAATCTGTTAGTTTCGTGGACCTTCTATTACCATTGTGAACAAAATGTACTATAGAAAAATCTATTTCACTATTTTGTTTGCGCTGGGTTGTATACTCGCGTTTGTTGGAGTCAGTCATGGTCAAGAGCCTGAACAAATCAAGCAAAAAGTCTTGGCAAGTGTACAACTTGACAAGGAAACATTAGAGCGGTTCGCCAGTTCGTGCAGCGTTATTCTCCATCTGAGCAAGGTTCGGGGTACGAATCGCGGTCACTATGTCATTTGTGAGGGAGTGACTCCCACAAGTACCACCATTTTTGATGCTATGGCCGGTTTGGCTTCACAGATGTCGCACGAAATTTTTTCGCTCTGGTCGGGCAACGCTTTGATCGTCTCGAAGAATCCCATCGATCTCGCCAGCAAACCTAAATCCTCATTTTGGATAGCTTATTTAGGCCTGTCTGTTTTGATTGCTTCCTGCCTCTTTGGACTTGTTCTCTTCGCACGGTTTCTTAGGTCGAAGTGGCTGGTCAGTGCATGCTTACTCATCGCAGTATTTGTGCCGAGTGGTTGCATGCCAAAACACGAAAACGGTGTAGCCCAGCGGGCAGAGAGCCAGACATCAACAACCCAAACAGCATCAACGGCCCTCCCGCCGATTGCGTCTGGATTGTGGGTCGAGAAGACTGTCTGCAATGCAGGCACGCTTCGCCGCGCTTCTGCCCCCGTAATCGTACCAGTCAAGATTTACAATTCTGAAAAAGAGCAAGTCACCATCAAGGATGCTCGTTTCACTTGTGGCTGCCTCTACGCCAGTTTTTCCAGTTTTACGATCGCACCCCAACAGTCCATCGAATGCAATTTAAGGCTAGACTGTGCACAAATTGGGATGAGGAATGCCACCGCTATCTTGCTGACCGACAGAAACGAGCAAGTTTCGATTGAGGTAAATTGGAACGTCGTGGCGAGTATGAAAACCGAACCAGAAACCTTTGGTGGAATCGAACTTAAATGCGGTGAAAGCGCGGGGGTATCCGCTCATTTGACTCAGTTGGAACCGTTTGACTTTGCGAAACTTGAAATTCAGAGTCTGCTGACCAAACAGGACACTAAAAGCTATTTCAATGCATCAGCCAAAATTGATGGGGAAACGATTATCGCAAAATTCGAAGCCAACAAGGATTCGCCAACCGGGTTGGTAACGGGAAATTTTTTGATTGGACTTCCAAGTAATGACGTCGTTTCAATGAAAATTCCCTTCACTGTTTATGTTGCAAACGACATTGATGTTTCACCGGAAAAGGTCTATTTCACGAAAAAAGAGAACGTCTTCCATGCACAAGTGCTCTTGTCTACAAGCGATGTTGCCAATCTCGATCCAACTGAATTGACCTGGGTAGGCTCTAAGCGAACGAAGTGCGAATTCACGATTCGTGACCAAAAAGATACGCGGGTTATCGACATCACAATCAATCCCGACTCTGTCGGAGAAATCCAGCAGATTGAGGTATCAGCCGCCAGCAGGAAATTTATTAAACTGCTACCCGCGTTCTTTCCCTAACATCCACATAAGTGCCACCATGCCCGTGAGGCGTCAGGGTATAACGCTTGTCGAAACCACCGTTGTAATTGCCATTATCACGATTCTAGTGTCTCTGACTTTGGTGGCCGTTCAAAGTGCCCGAGAATCGTCAAGATGGATCAAATGTCAAAACAATCTTCACCAGATTGGTATCGCGATTACTAACTTTACTCAATCCACTCGTGCCTTCCCGTCGCTGTTTGCAAATCGAGGCACCAAGGGGGATGCAGCGTTTGATCAATCGGCGTTTGTAACGATCTTGCCCGAATTGGAAGTGATATTCACCAAGAGTAATCCACATTACCCGAAGGACGATCCCAAGAATCTACCGCCACCGATACTGCTTTGTCCTTCCGGCAACGAATTGCTCGGATATCGATACTGTTATGGCAGTGGTGTGCGAACTTTAGACAAATTGGATGGCATTTTACGACCCCACAAAGGCGTGAAGCCCGCCGAGATAACAGATGGATTGTCGAATACCTCACTGATGTCAGAGCGCATGTCGGGGAAAGTACATAGCAAGCCAATCGGCATGGCATTGTTTCCTATCTACTTGACGGATAGTCGTTTTGCAAACGACTGCATGCAGTTGAACACAACGACTTCATTCGTAACGGACGTCGGGATCCATTGGCAGGGATACCAGCCTCGCGATTTGGTCTACAGCCACTATTCATCTCCCAACAACGTACATTGGGATTGCCAGGGTGGATACTTGCATCAACTGATAACCGCCAGAAGCTATCACCGAGGCGGAGTGATCGTGTTGTTCGCTGATGGTCATGTTACGTGGGTTAGCAAAAACATGGACGTCTCGGCGTGGAGAGCTTTGGGGTCAGTCGCCGGGCATGAGCCGATGTCAGATACTCCGTGATTGGTTCACGTACTGAAAATGCATCGCGGCGCTGAATGCCAGTGCAACCAACTCTGACCATCAGCGATGTGGGTTCTCGTACCAAATGACGCCGAGTTGGTCGCGTTCTTCGCAAGTGATGACGTCGAGATCGCCGTCCGCGTCCAGGTCTAGCACTTGCATAAGATCATATTTAACGCCATCTGGGCCGCCTAGAGGACGCTGTTTCCATGGCCCTTTCTGTTGTTGCTCCAACCAAGCTATCCCTTCGAGCTTTCCTTTGGCGTTTTCGCAAGTGAACATAAGATCCATCAAGCCATCACCGTTCACGTCGATGGCTTTTACTGCCTTGGCATCGCCAAGATTCGTTGTATCGAGCCGGAGTAGATGTTCCTCCCACTGGCCTTTGGGCTTTTGAAGGCAGAGTACGACGTCAGCCGGCTTCACGGCTAGGGCAACGTCTAAAAGACCATCGCCATTGACATCCGCGAGATCGGCGAACATGACTTGCCTCCCAACCGCGCCGATTGTGCGCTCCGTCCAGTCTGTGTTTTGTTGCTTGGCTTTTACGCCAGGGTTTTCGAGCCAATAAGCCCCTGTGCGAGTTCCTTTTCGGTCCGTAAACACCACGTCAAGATCGCCATCGTCATCCATGTCGTGTGGCGTAAGTGACATAATCCATCCCGCTTCGCGTAGCCGTTTGTACTGCCAGCCGTTCCTATCGCCAAGAGACTCCGGTGACTGCAACCAGCCTATGCCGCCTCCCTCGTTTTTGGAGGCAAGAATCAAGTCCACGCCATACTTGCCGTCGACGTCCATGGCTGCTGCCTGCATCCACGACTGCGCTCTAAATGTCACGAGGAATGGCAAAGTAGTCCAACTTTGAGAGTTTGTTAGCATTCCGTCCCCCCCCGAAAATCGGTGCCAGAACACCGTGCGGGTTTTGCCTTCCGTGCAACTGACCACATCGAGCCAGCCATCGCCGTCGATGTCGACAAAGATAGCATCCTCGGCGTCGTTCACGCTTCCCACTGTAACCCGTGGCCAAAGCTCTTTGCTTTTGGCGGGTCCAGGGTTCAGATAGACCCGCACTTCACCACCTTCCTCCCAGCCAGTAACAATATCCTGCAATCCATCCCGATTGATGTCACCTAGTTTCACTCCATCGGCACCCTTCGAAGTGTTATCAATTGTGTGCCGCTTCCAGGTCGGACCAGGCGCATTCACAACAGACGGTTCATCTGCGGAATATAAGGCGGAGGGTGACGCAAACAGCAGACAAATGCAAAAGTTTAGCCTAGTTTTCGTTAGCCTACGTTTCATGGTGCTTGACTCTGAAAAAACATGTTCTAATACCATTTCATGCGAGTGACATATGAAATCGTACTGGATTTTTCTGGACGGTGTGTTCCATGTACTTCCGATTCGGGCCATGGCACGCTGAGAGGCTGTGAAAAAACGCGATGTTCATCACCGGAGGGATCGCGCCCTACCGCTATAGTTTGTTAGCGGAACGGCGCAAGCCGTCCGGTGAGTCGCAAACAATAAAATCACAACCTCGGATCGTGGCCTGGTACTATGACTAGAAAGGCGATTTTGAAATGCAAAGAATGGCAAGTTTTGTTTTAATTATTTGCGGACTGACATTCGTATTTGCTAAAACCTCTTTTGCACAGCTCAGTCAGTCGAAAAAGACGTTTCCTCAGGACGTTTGGCGCGAGCAAACCCCTGAGCAATCAGGATTAGATGTTGCCAAGCTCGACGAATTAGCAAACAGTTTAGGTGGTCGAGGCTGCGTTATCAAGAGTGGCTATGTCGTAAAGAGTTGGGGAGACCAGACCCAAGTTGCAGATTGGTTGTCGTCCGCCAAGCCTGTTCTTAGCACTTTACTATTCTTTGCGGTCGAGGAGGGCTTAGTCAAGAGTGTTGATCAGCCGATTCGCGACTTTGGCTGGGAGCTAAAGGACAAAGATCGTGATATCAGTTTTCGGCACCTTGGATCGATGAGCAGCGGCTACGCTCGTCCTGAATCTGCAGGTGAAGCTTGGGCGTACAACGATTATGCAATTCAGCTTTACCAAAAAACTCTCTTCGATCGTGTCTTCAAGGAAGATGCCAAGCTTGCAGCGGAAAAACCAAGTCGCTTAGGTGCACTGCGTTTTCAAGACGGCTTGAAGTTTTCGAGCAAGCGACGTCTTTCCGCTTCGGTACGGGACTTTGCTAGGATCGTTTGGTTTTGGCGGAACAAGGGGAATTGGGATGGCCGACAGATTCTGCCAGAAAAATATTTTAACGAATACATGCGACCCCAAGCACCGAAAAACTTACCCGCAACTCGCGAATCAGAAACTGATGACTATCTCAAGATCGAAACCTACGGTGGCGGATCGGACCATTTTACAAAATGCGGGCCTGGCGTTTACGGTTTCAACTGGTGGTTCAACGCAACCGGACGACAACATCAGGGGAATCTGACTTGGCCCGATGCACCCGTCGATACCGTCATGTCCGTTGGCGCTCGCGGCAACAACGCGGCTTTTATTCCAAGCCTCGATGTGGCGTTAATTTGTGCCGCAGGCGATTGGAATGATCTGCTTGGCGGAGCCCCACAGTCCAAGATCAATCAAGCCGTTGGTCTATTAGCAAAAGCCACCGGTTATCAACGCCAATCGAAAGCGAACTTGTCTGGGACGTTTAAGAAATGGCAGCCTTTGACTCTCACTTTCAACGGCCCTGAGAGTTCCGAACAAGGCTCGCCTAACCCTTTCACAGATTATCGATTGGATGTGACTTTCGTAAAAGGGGATCGATCATTGCGTGTTCCTGGCTATTTCGCGGCGGATGGAATCGCGGCAGAGACGAGCGCCGAGGCGGGGCACGCGTGGCGTGCTCAGTTCATGCCTGACGAAGTGGGCGACTGGACGTATCGTGCAAGCTTTCGGAAAGGCAACAAGGTTGCTATGTCGGATAATGCATTAGCCGGTGAACCGACTGACTTCGATGGCGTAACTGGCAAGTTTGAAATCATGCCATTGGATGGAACTGCAAAGGGTTTTTATGCACAAGGCTTATTGCGTTTTGTGGGCGAACGCTACTTGCGATTTGCAGAAACTGGGAGTCCGTTTATCAAAGGTGGCGTCGACAGTCCCGAAAATTTCCTTGCCTTTGCTGACTTCGATCAGACTCTGCCCACGCATCGATATGAGCCGCATGCGAAAGACGCTTTTGCTAACGAGCCCAGCTGGCAAAACGGCAAAGGCAAGAACATCATGGGAGTTCTTCGCTATTTGGCAGACCAGCGATTGAATTCAGTCTATTTTCTAACGATGAATGTTGGGGGAGACGGCAAAGATGTATGGCCTTGGATTGCGAAAGATCAGCCCTTGCGATATGACTGTAGCAAACTGGATCAGTGGGAGATCGTGTTCCAACAAATGGATCGACTTGGGTTGATGTTACACGTTGTGCATCAAGAGCAGGAAAACGATCAGTTGCTCGACGGTGGCGAATTGGGAGACCAACGGCGGTTGTACTACCGCGAACTGATCGCTAGGTTTGGGCATCATCCTGCGTTGGTTTGGAATCTGGGCGAAGAGAATACAAATACGACTGCACAGCGAAAAGCGTTTGCAAAATACGTTCGTGAGATCGACCCGTATCGCCATCCGATTGTGATCCACACTTACCCCAGTCGGATTGCTGAAGTCTATAGTGCCTTGGTGGGCGACCCGAACATTGACGGTCCTTCGTTTCAGTTTGGAAAGGCGGATCGCACTCATAAAGAAACTGTCGACTGGTTGGCGAAGTCAGCAGCATCGGGTCGACAGTGGTTTGCCTGTCTTGACGAGATTGGGCCCGCGAGCATTTGCTTGCCACCTGACATCCAAGACCCTGAACATCGCAAAGAAGTGCGAGAGGGGCTTTGGGGCAACCTCATGGGGGGCGGTTCCGGAGTTGAGTGGATAGTGGCATACGATAGCTGGCCGCGGGTACCGGGCAAGCATCTCGATATTGCGTGTGAAGACTTTCGACCGTGGGCTGCGATGTGGAAACGGACGGTTATCGCAATGGACTTTTTCCATAAACATTTACCCTTTACCGAAATGAGTTCGCACGACGAACTAGTTGATTTCGATCAGGCGTGGTGTTTTGCGAAACCGAGTGAGGTCTATGTGGTATTCGTTTTCGGCGGAAAGACAACGCAGCTTATGTTGCCCGAGGGGAACTATGAGAGTCATTGGTTCGATCCTCACCCAGGAGGCGAGCTCGTCGCTGGAAATGCATTGCAGGGTCCTGGGCGAGTATCGCTAGGCGAACCACCTGACGGGATTACACATGATTGGGTGTGCTTGGTGCGTGCAAAAAAGAAGCAATTGCCAAAGTAGATTTGAGAAATACAGGTTTTCTCGCCGTTTGTGCAAATGGCATAAAAGCGGTCGCAAAATATGGAAGTCACCATAAGCTGAAACTCCACTTCTTGCACACGAAATATGGGAGGCACCATAAGGGGACATAAGGGGACACTCCACTTCTTGCACACGAACAAATGGTGTGTCCCCATGTTGTTCTCTCTCTTCCATTGCGGTTGCCCGATTCGATTCCGTTACCAATTGATGATTTGCCACTTTCGAAAACCAAAACGACCCTTGAAGAGAATAAAATTCTCAGATTGGATGACGTTTTTTCTTTCCTAGCCGACGGTATCTTCGAGGAAAAAATCGTTGACCTAGATGAGTGTTCGAAAAGAGAATTGGGATTAGGGCGAAGGAAATCATCGAGTCCTTAAAGGCTAAGTACATGGCTTTTCACGACACACAAAAAGCATCTTCGAGTGCCGTCCCTTTTCAGCTGTCATCTCCATTCTGTTTATATCTACTTTCGATACTCGTCAAAGAATGCATGATCGACATCATATGTCTTGCGCGCCGTTACACCAAGTTCGAGCGATTCAAATAGAGCAACGAGTTCGTCGCCGTTTACCAGTTCGATTGGCTTTGCACCGTCGCGACGTGCCTCTTTCTTCGCCTCTACGGTAAAGACTCCCGTAGTGATTATAATTCCTTTGTCTGCCCTTCCCTCCATTGCACCTCGGAAGTCGCGAACATGACTTGGCGAAACGGAGCCTTGATATCGCTTGCACTGAAATAAAACTGTAAAGCTAACAAATTTGTTGACTTGGAGAATGCCAACGCCGTCGATTCCACCGTCGCCGCTCTTTCCAGTTACAGTAACCTGCTCAAAACCGTTCTCTCGAAGTAGACGCTGACAAAGTCGCTCAAAACCGTCAGCGGGCAAGCTCTTGATGACGTCTAACAGATCCGTTTTGCATTTGTCTTCCGTGTCGCCAGCCTGCTCGTCATCGATTTCCCTGTCTTGCAATGCAGGCTCTTTCTCGTTCCCTTTCTTAATATGTTGTTTTTGGACTTTTTTGAAGAACGCGAGAGAGTCGAAGGTTTCCAAGTTGATTGAATTACCCTCTTCGGTTAACGTCCACACGCCGCGCTTAGACGAATCCAAAATGCCGCCACTTACCAAATACATTCGCGCCCAATGGACCTGATTGTAAACCCGTGATTGTCCGCTCTTCAGGATTACCGATTGCTCTTTTTCGGGGATTTTTAATCGTTCAATTACTTGGTCCGTTACTTCGGAAGAAGTACCTGAACCACCAAACTCGCGTATTACTTCGATGATGGGGTTCAGGAATCTAATGAATTGTGGTCCGCTGGATTTCTTGGCTGACATGTTCGTATCCGTCGCAACAAAACGCTGGTTTGTGATTTACGTAAGATGATTAATTTGCGTTCTACCGACACTGCTCGCCAAACGCCACCGCACTTCGAGGTAGTCAGTCTCGGGGGACGGATGGCTGACAAGCTAGAAATCGCGAAGACGAACCCATGCCTTCGCCCCGCCCTCGGCATAAAGCCGACAGCATGAATGAATGCCGCCGAGTTTATCTCGGGGGATCGTTACTGTCTCCCTAGGAAGGTGGTCAGAACCCTCGGCATAAAGCGCATAAAGCCGGTGGTGATCAGCGAGAAGTATCGTATTTTCCGGATTTGTTTGCAGTAGTCAGTCATGTCACGGACGACATCCCCTCTGCGGTTGTCAAGTCTCTGCGGTGAAATAATCGTGATAGCTCGTCCGGCTGCGGGAGTTTTTGCTTGATCAAATTAACTAAACTGTAGCGTTGAGTGATCTATGCTTTCC
>JAYTVL010000228.1:0-5866 GCA_043744075.1 Pirellula sp.
CGTAGTGGACGAGGCCACGAGTCCCTGGCGACTGGACTCGTAGCCTCGTCCACTACGACACTAATCAATCGCACGATGCTAAGAAGCCTAAATGGAATCAAATCATTGCTTGGTAGATTCCATCGAAAAACACCGTATCTCTTGATTGTTTCGAACGAATAAACAACCGTTTGCAATGGCCGGGAAAGTCCAAAGTACATTGCGACCAGAGGAAATGTTTGTCGGATCGATTGCATGAAATCGTCCCGTCTCATCATAGCCACTCGGTGTTAGTCTGGCGGAAATAAAGTCGCCAGTTTCGCTCAGCAGATAATAGTTGCTACCGTCTGCCTTTATTAGATACACACTTGCATTGGACGTACCTCGCTCTTTGTTAACTCCAGTTGTGGACAGCGCCGATTGCCACATTCGTGTGCCGTCGTCTTGTCGGACGCAAACCAGTGCTCCACTCTGAAAGTCGGCTCCGTATATGTACCCTTCGTCAAAAATAGCCGCGGTATTGGATAGACCAAGCGATTTCTTTGGCTCTCCGTTCCACTTTACAACCGAATTGGGGGGATTCGACGACAACCGGAACATGGCCGAGACTCCTTCTCCTGAAGCAAACAGGAGATCTCCCTTCAGGATCGGAGGTGCGACGGACATGCCGTAGTCGGGCTTGAATGGCTGTTCCCAATAGAGTTGACCGTTTGTCGGATTGAGGCTTGAGATCTTCTCCGGACTCCAGATCAACAGTTGAGAGACTCCCTCATGCGAAATCAGGGCAGGCGGGCAATAGCCAATTTCATCACTGCTTAATGCCCGCCAAAGCTCCTTCCCAGTTTTGCGATCAAGCGAAACGACCAAACTTCCCTGGCCCCCGGCAAGGGTAATAAGCTGATCGCCAATCACTAAGGGAACGGCAGCGTAACCCCACATCGGCTTCTCGGTTTTGTAATCCTCAGCAAGTTGCCGTTTCCAAATGACTTGCCCCTTTTCTGTTGAAAGACATAGTAAATCTCCTTCAGCACCTAGCGAGATGACTGTGCCATCGATGACAACCGGAGCAGCACGTGGACCACCCGGATACGATAGTGCGTATTTTCTGTCGTAAGCATGCGTCCAAAGGCCTTCACCCGTTTTGGAATCCAGACAAACGATTCTCTCTTTTCCAGTCAAACGATCCCGATTGCCAGGGTTGTTTGTGATTTTTCCCGACTCAAGTTGGTAGTCGCTTACAAACACTCGTCCATTTGAAACAACTGGACCTGAGTAGCCATAGCCGATCGGCTGCTTCCACTTTAGGGCAAGGCCCTGTTTTGGAAGGGGTTTGGCGATAACGGTGCTCGGCAATCGACCGTCTCTAGTAGGGCCATTCCATTGCGGCCAATCTTGCCCGATTGTCGCTGCTGAAAATGAGATCACGAACAAGAATGCTGCGAGACAATGTTGTAGCGAAACAATATTTGTCATAGATTTCCGAGCCCTAAAGAACGCGCTGAGGAGATTAACCAATTTGTCTTCATGCAAAATTATAGTTGAACGACCACAACCCGAAAGCCTATGTGGTCATATCGTCGCTCTGGCTCGAACCGTTGTCGGAAAGCGGACCGATTCGGCCAGCCCTCGTCAGTCCAAGTGCCGCTCCGACGCACGCGAGAATAGTCGCCCGTTCGATTCATCAAGGCCGTCGTTTTTGCGTTGTACAAGTCAGGATCGACGCCACCTGGCAGTTTCGCATGAAACCAATCCCGACACCATTCGCAGGTGTTGCCGTGCAAGTCGTGCAGCCCCCACGCATTGGCCGGGTAACTTCCGACTTTGGTAGCCTTGCCGATGGATGGACCCTGCTCTGCACCGTTATAAGGCCTCCCCTTGAAGTTCGCTTGTTTGCTGCTGATCTTGTAGCCAAATGAAGTGGCCGTGGTCGTACCCGCCCGGCAAGCGTACTCCCACTGGGCTTCGGTCGGAAGACGAATTTCCCAATCTATCGGTAAGTCTCCGGACTTGCGACCGAGATCGGTGAGTTTCAAGCAAAACGCCTCGGCTTCGGCAAAATTGACATTGCCCACGGGTAAGTCATCACCCTCCGGTAGCTCAACCGTGAACTCGCCAGGTAACTTACCTACAACAGATTTCCATTGTCCTTGTGTTGCCTCAAACTTGCCCATCCAAAATCCTTTGGACAGTGTCACTTCGACTTGATCTTCGCCTGGTCGGCGTTCGGGCTCAGTCAGTGGGCTGCCCATAATAAATTGTCCCGCTGGGCACCAACAGAATTTAATGCCTTCGATCTCTCGCTCGTCTACTGGAATCGAACCGTTGAAATCTGAGGCAAATACTAAACTGGTCGAAGTGTCCACATCCGTCAGTAACTCGACCGGCCGGCATCCGAGCACAAACCATCCGAGCAGAGACGCCGTCAACATGACACTTGAAAAAGTTCGTCGCGCGAGACGCATCAAAACACCTGACCCATTATTAGTTGTCCATTCAGCGATCAAAAGTCATGCATGAAGTACTTTAGTTATATCGTTTCTTGGCTGGTCAACGTCCATAGGGTGTTCACTTGAGTTTCAAACTCAATATCTCCGAGGCATAGCGTCGTATCCCTCCGTTGGACAATGCACTGAAGCTACCGCTCTCGCTGGTTCGCCTTTGTAGATGTTACGCTGATGTGGCATGGGAACTCAGAGCAGGATGAATACTTGGTCCGGATAGCTCTCTGCCACCTTGACAACAAACACATCCGGTCCATCCCGATGGATAACGCTCAATTTGTGCGATAGCTTGTCGAAGGTTTCGGCGTCGGCGATGATCTCGCCTTCGTCAAACGCAACGAACTGTCCAATCGCGTAGCGATCGACAAGTTCAACTTTGCAAGCATTAAATGCAGCTTGGTTTTTGTTTCGATTTTGGCTCATAGGGAACACACTTCGTTTGAGCGATACTTGGCAACGATACTCTCATTCTAGCCAGTACATCTGCTATAATCCACAGTAATGAGCTCGGCAAGAATCTAACGCGTACGTTGACACCTTTTCCGTCCGTCGCATTGGAAAACACAAAGCGTTTGCGAACCCCGTTTGAGCATGCAGAATGAATTCGTCATCACCGACCTACCGAGACTTGTTTTCTCTTTTGTTATCCATGGGGTTTCAAGAAAAGCTTCGTACCCAGGCACCATTCCAACATCGAGTTTTTTTGCACGCTCAAACGGACACCGTTTTGGCTTTTGGTCGGCAGGCCGATGAAAAAGTGACCTCGGCGGATATGCTCTCAACCGAAGTTCACTTGCAAGCGAAAGGAATCACGGATCAAATGATCGAATCTCTCTTGGCATCAAGTGAAATCACCGTCGATTAGTCCTCAAACAACGGCTCGCACCGTTACGCTTCCAAACGGCGTTGCTAAAGGACAGCCCCGGTCTACAGAGGATCCTGCTTTGCATGACTTGACGCCGTATTCGTGCCGTCTCCGTTTCCTGGAATGGACCCGTTCCTGGAGAAAATGCCGATCTTGCGTGAACTGCACACGCAGATGCCGGCGAAGGTCTTCAATGACGGGTGGTAGTTTAAAGGCGGCAGTTGTTGATCGACATTTCCAGAATGGCCAATGCGCCAAGGGCTTCTAGCTTTTCCATGATGGTTATGACTTCGCTGCTCTTCACCATGGCGCGAACGGCACACCAGCCGCTGTCCTCCAAACTGGTTACCGTTGGAGACGTAAAGCCTGGAGTCACCGCTTCGGCTGCCGCCAGCTTGGCTCGCGGAACATTGTACTCAAGCAGCGAGTAGTCGCGAGCAATCACGACACCCTCTAATCGTCGGACGATTCGATCCGCAGTCGGTAGGTCTCGGCACGCTGGGCTCTGAACCAGGACCGTTTCGTAGTGGCCTATCTCTGTCAATATCTTTAACTGGTTTGCGGCCAACGTGCTCCCCGTTTCAACTAGGTCGACGATCGCATCGGCGACTCCCAGTGAGATCATGACTTCAACTGAGCCATTCAGCTTAACGAGATGGACAGGTGCATCGTGTTGTTTAAGGAACCGTTCTGTTGTGTTTGGGAAGCTTGTCGCGACTCTTTTTCCCGCTAGTTGACTCGGTCTTTCAATATCCGAATGAGTTGGAACACAGATCGCAAGTTTACATCGACCTACACCTAGATTCATGCGAACTTGGACTTCGGCATTTGCTTCTTGCACTAAATCGCTACCAGTGATCCCCAAGTCGATCGCTCCTTCAGCGCACAACGTTGGAATGTCGTCTGTTCTAAGAAAAGTAATTTCAACCGGCATGCTGCTGACGCGTGCAAACAAGGATCGATCTTGACGACGAAAATTAAGCCCTGCTTGCAATAGCAATTCCGTCGCCAGTTCGCTCAACCGCCCTTTGCTTGGGATACCGATTCGAAGATGATTTGACACATTGCTCATGAAGCTCTCCCCTGACCACGACTACGTTTTTCTTCCAGCCCCGAGACTCCCTCGCGCCGTTCCAGTTCGCGACGCAGCGAGTCTACGTTTATGCCACGACTCGCTAAGAGCACCCAAAGATGAAAGATCACGTCGCACGCTTCGCGAATAGTGTGTTGAGTGCCCTCTTCTCCAGGCTCGCCCGCTGCCTCGATCACTTCGTTAGCTTCTTCGAGGATCTTGCTCCCGATTTTCGGGATGCCGCCTTGAAGCAGTTTCGTAGTGTATGATCCGTCGGGCAACACTGAAACACGCTGATGGAGTTCTGCCATCAATCGATCAAGAATGTCATCAGACATGGGTATTCGTAATCCGGAACTGGTAACGTGGATTGCCGAGCGGATCGGATTCCTGGATCAGCGCGATATTGCGAGACAAAACACGCGAAAGGTATCCAGCATCCGTTTGAGACCCTGGTCGATAGCTGCCTTCCGTTAAGTGCAGAATCTCCATCGACGGCGTCGGGGAGCGCGCGTCGATCAGCCAATACTCCATGACACCGGCTTTAGCATACAGATCCCGCAGCAATTTGGTGTCCTTCGCAACGGATGAAGAACTGACGATTTCGACGACCCATTCGGGACTCCCTTCCAATTCGACATAGCCGCCAAGCTGGCCGCGAACCAGTTTCACTTTGCCCTGGCGAATCGATTCGAAGGAAACGAATACGGCGTCCGGATCCGATGACAAATCAGCGAGCGGATGGCTGAGTCGAACGCCGTCCGAAAAGAAATAACCGCTGCCAGAGTCTCGAATCAGCCTGCCGAATTCGATGGTGAGTTCTGTTTTAACCTGATTGTGTGTGAAAAGCTGTTCCATGCCGAGGTCAAACCACAACTGTCCTTGAAGAAAGGAATATCGACCGCGCGTTGGATAGTCTTGCGAATCGGTCCAGCGGCGGAACGAATCCAAATCGCAGATCCAATCGGGGATGAACGCTTCGCCATCAAGATGCACGCCGCATCGGCGTGCGACTGGCGGCGGCGGCGCAACTGCGACGAGGTGTGGGTCGAGGGATGTGCTCATATGGATAAACCGTTGAGGAAGTACGCGATTTGTCCCGCCGAGCGGGTCGCATCTGCGTTCAAGATTAGATTGTTCTGCGCGTTGCAAGTTGAACGACTTGAGTATGACGCAAACCGAACCAATGGGCTAGAGCCTGCGATCTGGCTTTCAGGTTGGTCGGGGGCTTGTCCCCCACCAACCTTGTTTTGGCGTACTAACGGCGTCACTCGCGAATCGACCCGTTCCCCTCGGCTATGCCCGGCTTTGCCCTGCTTTGCCCGGCGGAGGCGGGCAAAGCCGAGGGGAACGGGAGTTGGAACCCCATGTATGTATTATAGTACGCCAAAACGCATCCGTCGGGGGCAAGCCCCGAACGGATGGGCTAGCGATATTTATAACTCTATT
>JAYTVL010000229.1:0-5865 GCA_043744075.1 Pirellula sp.
GTTACCAAACCTGCTCACCATCGACGCAAGCGGACTGTCGATTTAGTAACCCGAAGCGTAAGCGAGGGACAGTGATCAGCCCCTCGCTAACACTTCGGGTTGTGATTTGCCCCGTGATTCTCACTACTACATTAAATCGACAGTCCGCAAGGTCGAATGGGGGCGGCTATCACGCAAGGTCGAATGGGGCGTTTGTAATCAAAAATGCTAGCGGTGAAAGGATACTCTAATTTCTGTCCGCGTTCCGCTGAGGACGATCGAATCTTCGTAATACAACAAAGCGATAATCGAAAGCGAACGATGGCAACGCCAATTTATTTGTTTTGGCAAAGATTGACGCCTGCGACCGGTCACACCATGTGCTTTGGGGCTTACAACCTAAATTCCTGTTGCAATCCTTAAGCGATCTCTCCGGTTATGCCGAGAACCACAGCAAGTCGACCACCGTTGCTTTGCCATCGGTCTACCCCTAGGTCGACTTTTTAATACACTTTTTCGAAGCAGGTGGCAGGATGTCACTCCGGAATGCCAAGATGGCCCCCCCGACAGGGCTGTTAACGTCGCTCAACAAGTCCTATTGTATTGCCGGCCTAAGCGTCGCAGTTTCGGTTACCGGATTGCATGCACAAGATAATTTCCTTCGATTGACGACGGCGCAATTGCCCACGGCTTCAAACCTCACCCAGTCAGGAGGTTTGAAGGACGCAGAGGCCAAGAGAGAAGCAGAAGCCAAGAGAGAAGCAGAAGCCAAGAGAGAAGCAGAGGCTAAGATAGACGCAGATGCCAAGAGAGAAGTAGATGCTAAGAAGGACTCAACGGATTCAAATCAAGACTCAGCAAAGGCAAAAAAACGAGCACCCATCGTTTTGCCTGCGTTGACAGTGCCGAACACGTCCCTTAGGGGAATTGGCATGAATTCGACCCCGGAGGACTTAGTCGTCGGAAGGCTTCCGTCAGGCATAGCGTTGCCCTATGGTGCGGATCGATATGGTTTTTGGGACTTGGATCGCAAAACGTGGACGGCTCCAGTGTTTTGCCATCAGCCCACTTACTTTGAGGATACGATGTTGGAGCGGCATGGCCATGAACGACTTCCTTACCTTCAACCACTTGTATCCGGAGTTAGGTTTTTTTCGAACATTGTATTTCTGCCCTACCAATCTTACATTCAACCGCCGCTTGAAGAACGATATAGTCCCGGCCACTATCGTCCAGGTTCGGCAGCTCCCTATCTTCGTCAACGTGCCCCATACGATGCCGGAGCGCTTCGGTTTCAATTATTAACAACAGGCACAACGGTCTTGGCTGGCCAGCCGTAGGATCGGTAAAATCGTTGCAATCGTGAGTTTTGAAAAATTCTCAACACTCCAGCAACATTACCGGATCGGTAGATTTTGCTATTTCCGAGTTTGAGGGCTATATACCTGGGTTCTTATCAACAAGGGATCTCAGTTATGGTAGTAATAATCGGTTGTATAGTTGTAACAGGATCTGTGATTGGCGGCTTTCTGTGGGCTGGCGGGGACATTTTTGCACTCAATCAACCATCTGAATTTGTTACTATCGGTGGTGCTTCTCTTGGCGCATTGATCGTAATGTCACCGTTTCCGGTTCTCAAGGGAATCGTGTCTGGGATCATTCAAGCGCTCAAGGGAGCTCCCTACAGTAAAAAGTCATACGAGGAAACATTTTCTGCGCTTTACGAACTGTTTCGAATCGCTCGTCGCGACGGTTTGCTAGCCCTCGAAGGGCATATTTCAGATCCGCATAAAAGCGCTGTTTTTGCAAAGTATCCGAAGCTCGCTGCGGATCATCACGCAACGGAATTCATCAAAGGTGCCTTTGGACCGGTCATCGATGGTTCAGTGCGACCTGAGGATGTTGGTAATTTGATGGAGATCGAGATCGGTGCAATGGAAACAGAGCACCATCATCCCGTCGACGCTCTTTCGAAAACCGCAGACGCTCTTCCTGGGTTCGGGATCGTTGCGGCGGTTCTTGGGATCGTGGTTACGATGGGTCACATCGATGGACCGCCGGCAGAAATTGGACATCACGTCGGTGCCGCACTAGTAGGAACATTCCTAGGAATTCTTGCATCGTACGGCTTCATCGGCCCACTTGTCGTCAAAATGGGCAGCATTGGTCACTCCGAAGCCGCTTACTTTCGCACCATTGCTTGCATACTTCAAGGTTTCTTCAACGGTATGCAACCCAAAATGGCCATCGAAACAGGACGACGAGGACTAGAAAGCGATGTTCGACCTTCTGCGGAAGAAGTCGAAAAACTGTTTAAGACCGTTGACTCGGCTGGAGCGTAATTCATGGCAAGCGGTGGCGGCGGTGCGTGGAAAGTTGCATATGCAGACTTCGTAACAGCAATGATGGCGTTCTTTATGGTGATGTGGCTAACATCCCAGAAGCCCGAGGTTACCAAGGCGGTTGCAGAGCATTTTCGGAATCCAGGCGGCAAGCATTTAACCGGCAGCGATGCCAAGTCAATTCTTCAGCCGAACAATAATGGTGTAGGAAATCGGCGAATTGCCAAGGTGCGTGGTACCAAGAAATCCGAAGGCGAAAGCAAGTTTCGCAAAATGACAGACGAAGGGAACAAATCCAACGTTGGCACAGTAGTTCTGTTTTCCTTGAATTCCAACGAACTCAGCGACGAGGGAAAAGAAACTTTGTTGAATTTATTGCCCGAGTTGGAGGGAAAGCAACATCGCATCGAGGTTCGAGGGCATTCTGCGAGCAGCGGTAACACAGCACAATCAGCCTTCGACGCATGGAATATCTCGTATAAACGATCTATGGCAGTCACCCAGTATCTCGTAGAACAAGGTATTGACACGCGGCGACTTCGCCCAACCGCAGCCGGCAATTCCGAACCTAAGTTCGTCGCGGAAGAAGTGGACCCATCCAGTGACTCCCGCGTCGAAGTGTTTGTTTTGTCGGAAGTATTTGAGGAGCCCTCGGCGAAAACAGAACGACTTACCTCAGGGAAATCTCTCGACGCTCAAGCATCCGAGCTTGCGGCGATCGACGCAGCGGCAGAAGCGGCTGCGCCGGCCAAGGGCGGTCATTAAGCGAGTGGCCGACTGAACTACAAGGGACGGGTGGCACGCTCAGAGGATGTGATTTTATAGTACTAATCACACTCCGTGTGATTTTCGCAATTCAAAAACGCCTGGTTTTTGGCGCAACATCACACGGAGTGTGATGGGTACTTTCACACGCCCGAACGTGCCTCAGGGCGTGCCACCCAGTTTACGGGTAGATTCAAGTTGCCGGTCGCCTTAAGTGTTAAGAGTTGATGATCGCGTGTACAATCCGCGAACATTTTCCGATGGCATGCGACATTTAGCATTTGTAGCATGCACATTGGCTTTGAACGCTTACGCAATATTGAAATGACCGACAGAAAAATTCTGGTGACCGCGGCGCTCCCTTATGCAAATGGCCATATCCATTTGGGGCACTTGGTCGAATACATTCAGACCGACATTTGGGTCCGGTTCCAAAAACTACGTGGCAACAAATGTCTATTCATTTGCGCCGACGATACGCACGGAACCGCGATCATGATCCGTGCTCGGCAGGAGGGTAGAACTGAGTTAAAGCTCATTGAAGATATGCAATCGGCCCACGAACGTGACTTCGCTGGTTTTGGCATCGCGTTCGATCACTATGGCAGTACCAACTCCTCCGAAAACTACGACCTTTGCAAGGAAATTTGGCAAGCGCTACGGGATGCAAATCTGATTGCAGAGCGAGACGTTGAGCAACTTTTTGACCCAGTTGCGGGGACATTTCTTGCCGATCGCTTTGTCAAAGGGACTTGCCCTGTTTGTAAAGCAGAAGATCAATACGGCGACAACTGTAGCAAATGCCCGGCAACGTACTCTCCAACGGAATTGATCAATCCGGTTAGCACGCTCAGCGGCGCGACGCCTGTCACGAAATCCGCTCGCCATTTGTTTGTTCAGTTGGAAAAGGAGCACGCTTTTCTTGAGCAGTGGACTCAGTCAGGCGAGCATCTCCAGTCCGAAGTTGCCAACTACCTCAAAGGGCATTTTCTTGGAAATCCGCTTCGTGATTGGGATATTTCACGTCCAGCTCCCTACTTTGGATTCGAAATACCAGATAGTCCAGATAATTTCTGGTACGTTTGGTTCGATGCTCCTATCGGTTATATCGCCTCGACGTGGCAATGGTGCAAGCTGAATAGGGAATCTCTTGCTGAATGGTGGCGCAGCGATCAGACCGAGATTCATCACTTCATCGGCAAAGACATCACCTACTTTCACACTCTGTTTTGGCCAGGAGTGCTGAAAGCTGCTGGCTACTCGCTCCCGAAATTCGTGCACATTCACGGATTTCTAACCGTGAACGGCGAGAAAATGTCGAAGAGAGGCGGCACTCAATACCAAGCAAGCACTTATCTAAAGCATTTAGACCCAGCTTACCTTCGATATTATTATGCGTCGAAGCTTGGGCCAAAGCTCGATGATATCGACATGAATTTGACCGAGTTCATCAACAAGATCGATTCGGATTTGGTTGGCAAAGTAATCAACCTGGCGAGCCGAACTGCACGATTTGCGGAGCCATTAGGACTTGCAGTTGAATACCCACATGACGGTGGATTGTTCGCTGCAGGAGCTGCGGCCGGGGAGCGAATTGCGCAAGCCTACGAGCAACTCGACTTTTCTCGAGCAATGAGACTTATCATGGAGTTGGCAGACCAAGCGAACGCGTTCGTCGAGAATTCAGCTCCGTGGACACTGAAGAAGGACCCCACGCAACAAGTTCGTCTTCAAGAGGTATGTACAATTGTGTTGAATCTCTTCCGGCAATTGTGCGTTTATCTTGCTCCTGTTTTGCCTCGTCTTGCCCAGCAAAGCGGCCAGCTTTTACACGCGGAGATTTGTCATTGGAAAGACAGCCAAACACCATTAGTCGGAACTGCCGTTTCCAAATTCGAACACCTTTTACAACGTATTGCACCGGAGAAAGTCCAAGCCATGATTGACGATAGTAAAGAAGCTGTACCGGCCACTCCCGAGATCACTGCTACGCCCGAGACCACTGCTACGTCAGAGTCCTCGTCAATCACGGACTCGGCTGAGGCATTGTTGCAAGAGCCATTGGCTCCAACTTGTACGATCGACGACTTCACCAAAGTTGACTTGCGAGTAGCACGAATCATTAAAGCCGAAGAAGTCCCTGATGCAAAGAAACTTGTGAAACTGACTGTAAGTCTTGGTGGAGACAATGTCCGTACTTTGTTCGCTGGAATTAAGGCCGCTTACACACTAGAACAACTGCAAGGCAGACTTGTGGTCATCGTCGCGAATTTGCAACCGCGACAAATGAAGTTTGGACTGAGCGAGGGTATGGTGACGGCCGCAGGGCCCGGCGGTACCGAAGTCTTCTTGCTCGGCATCGACTCAGGGGCTGTTCCTGGGCAGCGAGTTCATTAAATATGAGTGATGGGCCTGATCCGATTGATTCCCCACGCGCGAACAAGGTTTCGCGTGATCCGTTGCATGGAATCACACTAGAAACGATGATCATACGACTTGCGGATCGACACGGCTGGGAGGAATTGGGGCGTCAAATTCCGATTCGTTGTTTTCAAATCGATCCGAGCGTGAAATCCAGTCTTGTATTCCTGCGGAAAACACCTTGGGCACGAAAGCGTGTCGAGGACTGGTATGCGTACGACGCACGCCGAAAATTGATGCCGCCTGCCGATGCCGACCAAAGCCAGAAAACCTGAACGATCCGCAGCACAAGGCCAACAATGTTGTAAAAAACCCCGCTTATCGGGGCGCCGGACAAAAGGGACTTGGGGTATCTTGT
>JAYTVL010000230.1:0-5849 GCA_043744075.1 Pirellula sp.
AAATCAGCCTATGGAGTTTCTTTATTTCTATTCATCGAACCGCTGAATTGCCGATACCGTACTTCTCATCAGAGCTTTGTTGCCACTTCGGTTCGTGACAAGCCCTGGGGTTAGCGAGAAAAACGACCGTTCTCATTAACCCTCCTTTTCAGCTTCTCGGTCTACAACCTCATCGCTGGAGCGTCACTCATGTCCATTCGGAACTTGATTCAAGGACATTGTGCTTGGATTTTCGTCAGGAACCGCGCGTTTTGGGCGACCGGCTTGGCAATTGCTAGCCTTTCCGTTGCGGCCATTTGTGTAGGTAATTGGTTTATCGCCAATGATTCCACGAATGAACCCGAATTCCTCTCTCGATTCCGCGGCGGAACACTGCTCATCGCCGGCGGTGGCGAGATGCCGCCGATTGTCAATCAACGCTTCTGGGAATTGGCCGGCGGTCGGAATGGTCGTCTGGTGATAATTCCAGCCTTCGACGCAACACGAGTCGACACGAAACGCTTGAAAAACGAGTGGAAAGGATGGAAATTCGCCTCCATGCGAGTCATTCAAGCTTCCAGCCGGGAGATTGCAGACGAACCTGCTTTTGCGGATGCATTGCGCAATGCGACGGCGGTCTGGTTCAGTGGCGGTGAACAGTCTTGGTTGGCAAACTTGTATGCAGGCACCGAAACGGAGACTCGATTGCAAGAATTGCTCGATCGCGGTGGCATCATTGGAGGGACATCCGCTGGGGCTGCAATCATGACTAAGGTGATGATCGAGGAGGGGAAAACCGTTCCCAAGTTGTGCCGAGGATTGGATCTGCTCAAAGACTCGGTGGTCGACCAACATTTCTTTTATCGAAATCGAATGCAACGATTGGCCAAGACACTTAGAATCGAACGGAAGCTTATCGGCTTTGGGATCGACGAGGGAACCGCACTCTTCGTTCAAGTTCCTAGCGGACGCATGGGTGTCCTCGGCAAGTCTTACGTGATGGCATGTATTCCAGAAACCGATGCCGATACACTTCGCCTCGAAGTCCTAAAGCCAGGATCCATTATTGATATGGACTGGTTGAGAGGCTTGAATGAGATCCTCATCGATGAGTTAGAACCGACCTAGTGTTCGGCTATCCAATACGGATCACGCTTCAACTCGGTCACAAACCGACCGAGTCTCAGAGTGAAATCGCCAGCAATCAACGGCCATACACGATCAAACGCAGACGTAAGCATCCAACGTCGAACGACTCTCATCCAGCCGCGACTTAGCACGCTGTGGTACTCATGCAGTGGCAGGGTTTCCAACACTTCGTCCAGTAAGGTGATGGCTTGGATCATCCAACCCTTTTCGGCTCTTTCTTCCTCCTCGGACCTAATGGCACCAGCGTCGTTTTTAAGCTGGATTAGGTACATGTCCAAGTGAGCCTGAGTTTGATCCGATCCGAACACCACGGCTTCGCGTGCGTCGAGAACTCGGCTAAGGCCTTCTAATTCGCTCTGAAGCTTTCGAAGGCTTAAATCGCAAAGGAGATGCGACTGCAATTTCGTATACCTATCGTTGAATTCACTGCTGCGTTTGTCCCATTCCGCACCAGAAGACATGGATTCGATAGCCATGAGGTACTCAAAGTAGCGTTGAAGACCCACGGACGTACGAGACTTCTCCGGCGGGCACATTGGGTGGCCGGCCGGGTACTCAGATTGGTCGCGAGTAAAGAATTCGCTTGCAACGATGTAACCAAGATGTCGGTAACTCTCGAATTGAGACTCGGAAAAGAACTGATCGATCGTGGACTCGTGCGGGAATTCACTATTCCGAATTTTATAGCTTTGGAGGTCAGGAGGCTCCGTCCCATCCATCGTCATCTTGACATAGATGAGGTAACCAATCTCCTCGGCGTCGCCCAAGTTTAACGGTGGATAATGGATCTCTCCGACTGCCACCCGCCCTTTCGACACCCCTGTCAATGGATCGATCACTAGGCGGGACAAGTCGATATCGATCGTCACTCCAAAATCAATCGATGCCTTGCGAACGTTCATCGCTAGCTCATGGCAAGCACCAGCAGGATCCGCACCTGCATCGGAAGCAATAATGATTTTACAACGCCGACGGATCAATTCATAAGCCCCTAGATTATCGAAATGCCCGCCGTCAGAAAGGTAGACGTAGGGACTCTTACTGCTTGTCTGCCCGAGCATCTCTCGAAACAGATGAAGCCAACCATTTGTTGGACCGGCCGCTTTCCACTTTGTTCCAGACGGATTGGGCATCCAAGCGCCAAGTCTTAAGTTGAAAAACGTGAGCAAAGCTGTCACCGCTGGCGAAGAGTAGTAGCCCATGTTTGGGCTGACCGCAGCGCCCGAAATAGCGAATGAAGTTCCCAAGGTAATATTGTCACCGTAGCCGTCTTGGGTGGACCGATAGCCTGTCCGTGGGCAACCGCAATAGAGCGGACTGAGAGTAAAACTGTCGGCCATTCGCTCCTGATGTTCAAAGTCTTTCTCGCCTCCTAAGTTGATTGCGGTATTGATAAGTAGGAGCGGGCCAAATGACCGTATTTCGTCGCGGCTCAATGCGACATCGCGACTAGTCACTCTGTCGGGAACCATCGGCCAAACCAATCGCCTCAACTCCCCGTCATCGCGTGGGTCGATCCCCGTTATGGGATCTGGCAGTCGCAATTCTAGAATGGAACGGAACGGGGCACCAGTTTGTCCCTTTTGCAATCTCGATGCTCCGAGAAATGTTCGCACTAGCCGATCTTGGTACAACTCCTGCAATGAGAATACATTGATGTCAACGAACAAGCTCGCAACGAATGCAACAGCGGCCATCGCAACGATAGTGAGCGGGACATTCCACAAGTTTAAATCAAAGGTAAATTGCAAACATGTTGCAACGATCACCGTTGCACCCGAAAGGAAGATCGGAGGAGCTGCTTTGACGATCCAATCCAGGTATGGCTTTTTCGCACCACCGGTGAGTGGTCCCTTGGCAAGCCAAAGGCTGATCGAGGAAACGGCAAACCAAACAATGCCCGGTGCAAACTTCGAAAAAAAACTTGTGCCGGAATGAATGATCCAAGTAGGAATGATGCAGACATGCAAAAAAGCCGAGAACCAAACAATGGCAGCCAGGAAGCAATACGAATTGAAGTACGACCATTTCTCCCGAACTTCACGGTATTCGAGCCGTCCTAAAATTCCAAGCTGAACCGATTCAGCGACAAACAACGCAGTCAATAGCATAGGCACGATGAACGTGAGCCTTACGGTGGATTCGGTATTGGTCCAATCGTAATCGGTCCCAAGCGAACCAATTTGCAACCATTGAACAATTTGGCCGGAAAGGTTGTTAATCACGTGGAAAGAGGCGAGGATTAAAAATACGAACAGGAATCCCGCTGCGAATCCTGAGAAGATCCATATGGCTGGCGCCCACCGCAATTTCCCAAGTCGCTTTGCCTTCAGTTCCAGCGTTAGCAATTTCCAATACGACATGTAGTTGGGAATGGTATGAAGCAAACCGGCGAACACAGAAAATACGAAACAGTATTTCCAACTCCACTGGCCGTCAGTTCGTTCGTAATCAATCCTGAACCACCTCAGGGCTTTTCCAAGAGTATCGGAAATTGCATTGTTTTTCCCTTCCGCATGCAATGCAAAGAAGAAACAAGCAATGACCAGAAACGCCAACGGAAGGATAAAGGAATGGGTAAAAAAGTTGTCAGTAGCGATCCTTTTCTCCACGTGCTTTCGGACGCGGTCAATGGTGTAGAAAAGGCATGCGAACATGCTGGCCAAGAATACGCAGCCGATTATTAGACTCCAATTGGAGGAGTCATCATTAATCTCGACATACCACAACGACAAAAAAATGACGATCAACTTGATGGCAATCAACGTGGGGAGAAGTACAAACGAATTCAATAAAAGATTTCGAAGATAGATTGCAAACAATGTCCACGAATCAACGGACAGGACGCCAGGGGTTGGTGTCAAAAAATTCGTATTGGCTCGCAAGTGACGAATAGGTTCGGGCTCGCTTGCGAAGATTTTCGTCAATTGTCCTTCCATCTGTTCCGAGCGCAAGTTAGAAGGGCCGCTCGGTTGCTTGCGATGCGAATCCGTTCGCGTTGCGGTCGGTTGGTCTAATGCAATACGTTCGGCGGTGGCGTTCACCTCCCGATCTGGAACAATCAGTTTTTCGACGTTGGAGACACTGCCATCATTTTTGATCCATTGCATTAGCCAACTTCCGATGTAACCACCACCCGAGACCGTCGAGAGATAGTCCAAATTGGAAATTAGTTTCTGATTGGCTAGGGCCTGTAGCACACCAAGATTGAACGAAGCGCTTCGAATGCCACCACCGGACAAACACAGTCCAATTTTGTTCGGGGGAATAGATTGGATTGCATCTGCGGTTGGCGACTCCTGTTCTGCGGACAACCGCCGCATTCGAACAAAATTATCTTCTTGCTCAAGGACTTCGTCAAAGGACACACTGCCGTTGTTGTTGGTCATGCTTCGATCTCCAACTAATTGCGTTTGTTACTATCAACGTTGGCCTGGGTTGGCACGTTGTTGCTCGCCAGAAACTGTTTGTTGATCAGTTCAATCAACACTTGTTCCACTTCCGTGGCTTTGCCCGTTTCAATCGCGAGCCGCAATCGTTTTTGCGAAGATTCTCGGAGAATCCAACTCAAAGATGCAAACATCTTTCCGTGTTTGATCCGAACCAAGTACCCGATCAAGCATACCAGTACCTCGGCAGCCGTTTTGCTTCCAGACAGCCTGAATACACCTCGAGGCAACATCACTGCAAGCCGGCTGATCGCGTTCAAGATCGGCGGCGGAGCAAGCGAGTTGGTCGGACTCAAAATGTAATTGTACAAGGCTTCGGTTGCATCCTGACTGACTTGCAAGTTTACGCCCAACTGGGAAGCTTTGATCAGCAGGTCACGTCCTGCGATTTGAAAAAAGGATGTCGGCCATTCAGGGCGAAAACCAGCGTGCCGCCTATTGCATTCAATCGCGATCCCATAAAGATCCGAAATCTCGATTTGATCGAATTGTCGAGTTCGCTCCGAGTCAAAGTCCTCAAGGCAATGCCAGACAAAGTCTCGAATCAACAATTGGTGTTCCGAAGCGTTCTCGTATCGGTGCACACGACAAAGTGTGGCTGGAAGTACTTGGTCTACATTGAGCATCCAACCGATCCCCGCATCGTCGTTGGCAAAAGTAGATTCCTGTCTGCATTCATTTCGATAGGTGGAACAAAACGCATCCTCCAAGCGACGAATACGATAGTCACGCAGTTCTGGCTCCGACAGTCTGGAGGTCTGTTCCTTTCGCTGGATAGTCGAGGGACAATCGTAGGCATCCACATCGCGACAGAGCATACGACCGATGTGTTCGCCTAATTGCCGAAACGATTCGACTTGGTCGGGCGAGTAAAACTGATTGGAAATAGGCTCGTCTGGGAAGTTGGGATTGGTTCGCCGGAACTGTTCGATATCAATGTTTTCGTCCCCTGTCAGGGACATTTGCACGTAGACGAGGAGAGCATCTTGTTGAGGAGCGGATGCTTCGTTCTCAGAAGGAATTTTTTCCGCAACCTTCTCCGGATATCGGATTCGACCCACGACAAAGTGTTGCGGCGAACGACCATCTAGTTCGTCTAATCGTTTGAGTCGTCGGGTGTCCAGCGGTCGGTCGTGATCCAGATCCAAGACCTCGATGGAATGGTCGAGCCTCAACTTGCGAATCAAATCGGCCAAGACTCCAAATTCATAAAGGCCATTGTTGCATCCGGCATCCGAGACAATCAAGATCCTGCAGCGCCGAGCGACCAAC
>JAYTVL010000231.1:0-5817 GCA_043744075.1 Pirellula sp.
ATGCTCAACGTACGCGGCAATCACAATTGGTTCGAGATCGTCGAGCGAAAGATTTTTTTGGTCGCACCAAGCAAAGAAGTCCGTCAGTGCTCGATAGTAGGCTTCTCGCGTATTTCGATTCCGAATATTCGCTGTAAAGAACTCGTAAAACCGTTTTGTTGCTTTGGCTCCAGCTCTCTTTATCAGAACGGGAGCGACGGAACCCAGAGATGGAGCAATCCTAGTCGGAAGTGACTGTGTTTCAGGCTTGACGAACTGTTTTGAGGGAGCCTTTTCGCGTCTGTCCATACTCCGTTTAGTGAACCATAACGTCCTTTATGGTGCATGATAGTTTTCCACTCGGCAAGCGGAAAAATAACGTTTGGATTGCCGCAAAAAACATAGTTCGCCAGTCTCGCATGCATGAGGTAGAATGGGGATAGTACTGACTGTCGAGCCAAATCAAAAAGGTGGCAAAGCAATGAACATGATCAACGCAATCGTAAGCAACGGAAAAATCGAGATTCAGGCACCGTCTGAATTGCCCGATGGTTCGCCCGTGTCTGTACTAGTTGTTGGTTTGCCCATGAACTCCGATTTAATGAACGCTGACGAAATAGCCAGTACCGTACACGCAATGGACTTGTTTGCAGCAACGTTCCCATCTCAAGTGGATTGCGAAGATCTAAGTGCCGCAGCAAGAAATACTGGGGAACTTGAGAAGAAAGCCTTTTTTGAACAAGCAGACAGGCTCGCAAGGATGTTTGATTGAAACGGATCCTTCTCGATTCTGGAATTCTCAGCGACTATGTAAATCGCCGTCGAGGTGTACCAGAAAAACTCCGTGCTCACGCACAACTTGGCATCCGCATAGGAACCTGCGTTCCAGTACTCGCCGAGATAGCCGCTGGAATTGAGGCAAGCACAAGTCGCGACCGTAATATGGTTGCTTTGATTGCAGCACTGCAAACTATTTCTGTTTGGCCATTCGACCAAAGTTGTGCCTTTCGATATGGGCAAATATTCGCTGAACTTCGTCGGAAAGGTCGACCGATGCAAGTGGTCGACATAATGGTGGCATCTGTTGCGTTGTCGATTGGCGAATGTCGAGTTGTAACCACTGACTCTGACCTACTAGCGATCGAGGGGCTCGATATCGAAGTCTGGTAGTAGTCAAATTCAAGGTGTCGTCACATGTCTCGATTGAACCAAGTGCAATCGACCAACCAACGAATGCAATCGTTTAGTCGAGGTTGAACAACTCTGTTGAAAGGTGGAAGCCGTTTTGTTGGATTTAACGCTCCTTTGCGTGAAGTAGGGAGCAAAAGCCATCAAAACGCAAGTGTGACCCACATCGATTTGACTACAATTGGTAAGCTTGTAAATACTGTTGGTAAAGAGCGTGGGAATCAACGAGTTATAACTGGAGGAACCATGGCAGGCACCATTGTAGATCTTGTGAAACAAGATTCACGTTTGCAGAGTGAGCTTAAAGAACTTCTCAAAGCAAAGTATCTTGCTCCTGGAATCTTTCATCCCGAAGCGTATTTGGTGGATACCGACAAAATCGATCGCAAGTGGAAATCGAGAGGCCGTGTCAACAGCCGTATTTCGGCGCTGGCTGTAGGTGTCGCCATCTACAATCAGTTCTACGCGGATGTTTACGCCTGCGTCGCCGCAGGAGACGATCCGATGGCAACACCAGAGACATCCAATTGGCTCAACGAGTGGGAGGAATTCGTCGAGGAACAGTATCCCGATGAGGCTGAGGAGATAACGGCCTCTGCAAGCAACATTGGCCAATATTTGGAATTCATGAATCGAAAATCCCAAGGCTTCTGATCTGGCACTGCCGAGTTCGTGGACCGGAATCTCACTCCAAGGCCTACTTTTCAATTCACAACCGCTGCACATCATTTGAATCGACAAATTCTATTCAAACATGTCGGTTGTTCCTGCAAACCAATTCTCAGTACCCTCTTGAAGGAAGGGGGTAAGTCATGACGAGAACAAGAATTTTGGTTTTCTCGATGTCGGACATGTGTGCCTAAGTCAAGTGCTCAACCTGAAGATGAGAACGAATTGAAACAACCTTCGCCAAGTGACTTCGATGGCAACACTGTGGCTTTGCTTCCATGCAAACGAGAACTGACGGTTTCGATTTTACGAGATCGGTAACGCTTTCGATTGCGACCGCTTCTGATTCGAGTGTCGTCTGTCGGTAGTCGTTAAACAAGCGATCGTAATCGTCTTGCGTTTCAAGCGATCTTCGCTTGTCGGACGGGATTCCAAGCTCAGGAAGATGAAAGTATGCGATATCTAAAGATTCACAGAGCCTTTTAAGCGTGGACTTGTGAAAGCCAAATCGCCTAGCAATCGGGTTTCGTCGAACGTCAACTAGCTGCTGAACCCCCGATTCGATGAGACGATTTAGGAATCCATCGACGCTGAGACCTTCGTATCCAGATGTGTAGACCGCTGGAGCAGCAACGGCTCTTTTTGCGAGTTGTAGCCGCTTACTATTTACCGTGAATTGTGGGTACTTCGAATAGATCTCATCGAGGAGGTTCTCTACGCTTTTTCCAGCATGTTTCTTTGCCAGTGACATAGCATCGTTTTCAAGCTCTCGATCTGGACTCAGACCGGCCACTTCCCCAATCTCCCAATGGGTCTCATCTGACTGTTTGACGAATCCTTGGTCCTGGAGCTTTCCGATTTCTTGATACAACGAAAACGAGAACGGTCCATAATGGTACGGAAGGAAATCGTAGAACGATGCTCCCCCTTTGGTCCTGGACTCGTGACGAAGCAGAAACGACCACTTCATCAACTCAAGTCGATTCACTGGCCGATCGACGGCTTTCAGGAGTGATAGAAGGATTTTCTGTCGAGTCAGCATTCGTTTTTTTGCAAGAATGGATTGAAATTCAACACGGTAGATTGAAGGTATCATAACGACTTAGCTTGTCGAAACACTGATTCCTTGTTCGATGCCGAAAGAGCAGTCAATGCTAGCTTGGCCTCCTGGGTTCGACGTGTTAGATCTAATCTTATTCTATAGCGATTTCATTGAGTCTCTACCGAAATCGTGGCGTTGGAATCTCGCTCCAAAGTCTACCATCCAATTCCCTGCCGTTTGATTTTAGATTGCGGCCACCCCATTGCTTGAAGAAAAACGAAACGCCACTCGATACGCATTGGTCGCGAAGAGAGCGAACGTGGGATCCATCGAGTGGGCGGCATTGCATTCCGCTTTCTCCACCGGCGATCAGCCAATCGATGTTGTAGTTATGCAAATCAAATTGATCCAACAAGGGCTCGGCGGACACAAATCGCACGACTGCCGGAATTTCTGCCAAAATCGGTAGCCGATTCTTCGCATAGTTCGCGTTCTCGACTGACGTGCCGATCCAAACGTTTGCGGGCCAATTATTACCCCAAGGGACAAAACGTCGAACATTCCCTGGCCTCTTTGTAAGAAGCAGCCAATCAAGTTGTGGTGTTGACTCGATCAACTCCCACAATTCATCCCTCCATGGTCCGAGATCTTCTGGTCTTTCACCATCGAAGACATCCGCTAAAGAGGCACAAAACACCCGCTCTCTGACGCCTGCTTCAGCCGCCAATCTATTCCAACGAATGGGTTGCCGCCAATACTCCGTGGTCGTTCGAATGCGGATTTCTCCAGCTCCCCATTTTACCTTGTGGTAACGTTGGTCCATCATGACCATAGCATAACAATGGTCACATGCTGGACTCACTTGCGTACAGCCGATCCATGGGTTGAATGTATGGTGCGTCCATTCGATGGTCGAGTTCTTCATTTTAGCGAGTCCCTATGTGATTCTGTATTTCGACGGGGTTCAATGCACGCGGGGAAATTTCCCATGCGTTCTGGAATTTTAGGACTTGCTCGGTTGAGAAAAAGGCCTGCCGTCGTAACTAGTTTTGTTGCGATTGCCAAACAACGACAACGAATGTCGAAGCAAGTCAACGGATGCATGAAAACGGCACTCGTGCGACAGAGCGCCATTGGACACTTTGGGAGAACAAAAAATCGATTCGCTCATGACAAAAAAACGTTGCCAATAGTTGCCATTGGATGCCACTAAACATTTTTGAGGCATCGAACACTTTGGAGAACACAGTCTATCCGCGTAGAATATTGCGATCGATTTGCATCGTCACCCAACCATTCGAACTCACTCCTTCAAGGTCAACGACTCCCATGCTAACTCAAAGCCTTCAGGATACACCGAGTCTAGAACGCCATCGCTTGGATGACGAACATTCGATATTCTCAACGGACTTGCCCGATCACCTTCGATTGAATCGGAGCCAGTTTGACGAAGTATGGAATATGCATCCAGTCGCGTACACCGAAATCATGATGCACGGAAAAAAGGTAATGACACCACGTTGGCAACAAGCTTATGGCAGAGACTATCTTTATAGTGGTCAGTCGAATCGAGCCCTTCCCATCCCCCCTCTCCTACTTCCATTGCTCGAATGGAGCCAGTCAATCCATCCTAAGCTAAACGGATTGCTGCTGAACTGGTATGACGGATCAAAAGGCCACTACATCGGCAAGCATCGAGATAGTATTGCGAACATCATACCTGATACGCCGATCGTTACGATTTCTTTTGGCGAAACCAGAACGTTTCGACTGCGTCCACATGGCGGAACTGGAATTATAGATTTTGAATCGTACGACTCGAAGGTGTTTATTATGCCATTGAGCACCAACCGAGCCTGGACGCATGAGATTACCAAGACAGCACGCGCTCAAGGCAAACGGATCTCGGTTACAGTCCGTTCGTTTCTGCCGTGATGATTCGCGGTTAGAGAGGGTCGCAGAATCGCAAATCATGGATTTCCGGTTGGAGAACGTCGAGCGACTAATTATCATGCGACCTATGAAAATCCCAAATCCAAAACTGCTCGAAGCCCTCAAGCAAGAAATTGCCGAACGTGAACGAAACATTGAGTTCCGTGAGAGCCAGTTTGACCAGAAACGGCTCAAGTTGAGGGATGCCAAGAACCGGCTAAAACAGGCACAGGAGAAGTAGTTTGAACCGCGTTGCAATCCAATTTTCATGGGAACTGCCGTGCTGAATCGAAGCATAGTAATGAGACTCACCGACAGTCACTCGGTGCTTGAATCACACTTAGGCTTAGTCCCAATGGAGCCCACTATCGGAGAGCATCTGCTGCTTTAGATTCCTCCAAGCACATGTGCTTGGATCCGTACACTCAGCCCGAAAGACCGAGCCATGCGCCAACAGTCACTCGGCACATAAATGCACCTTGGGCTTTGCACCTTTGGAGCCCGCTATTGGCGAACTAGCCCAGCCAGAGCTCAGCGTTTTCGACGCGAAGAGATCGGTGAGAAGAGTCTGTTACAATAACATGGTCCAACAACTTGATGCCAAGAATGTCAGCACTTTGCAGTAAACGTTTCGTAATATTCAAATCTTCCTGACTCGGCGAATTCTTGCCGGAAGGATGGTTATGTGAGATCACTAGCGATACAGCACCCACTAGAACTGCCCGCTGGAACACTTCGCGTGGATGCACGGTCGTGCAGTTGGCCGAGCCAATCGAGATCAACGAATAAGCCGCTACGGTATGGGATCCATCAAGATAGATTGCAATGAACTGTTCCCGACTGTTGTCTAACAATACTGATCGAGAAAATGCAGCAATGTCCTCCGGGCCGCTGATCTTGAATTGTTCTGTCGTTGTCGCGACGTAATTCACACGTACTTCACGAACGAAGCAATCTTTGATCAAGTCTTTAGATACCGTTTCCTTTCTCTTTCCCATATTCCTCCA
>JAYTVL010000232.1:0-22109 GCA_043744075.1 Pirellula sp.
GTTGATAAGGATCGTTCGAACAAATAGTGTCGCCTTTCGCTCCGCGAAAGTTGCGTGGAGATCGCTACTTTTGCGGAGCAAAAGGCGACACTTGGACATTTATTGATCGAACGATCCTAACCTAATCAACGTCTCGCTGGATTGTACCATGCGTTGCGAATTGTGAGAATGATCAGGCCTTATCGCTTTAGGGACAGGATCAGCTTCATCGAACCTTTCGATTGCGTGATGCACGGTTGATCGTTGACTCGCAGAAATACATTGGCTATACCTGATGAGGAAAAATTCTGAACCAAGCCGCATCCCGTCGCCGTTGGCGGCGGGATGCGGGGAATGGGGGAGGATTTTTCGCCTGCGCTTCTTAGCGTAGCTTCAAATCTTATTCACCAACCAGACGAGCTGGTTGGGGTCTCAATCCCGGACTTGGTACAGTCGAACTAGCGAAATATGGAATTCAAACTAGGCATCGTCCCGGCGAAGTGGATGTCGATCATTGGGCCAGGGGCGATTATCGCTTCGTTGACGATTGGCGCCGGGGAGTTGGTGTTTTCGTCGCGGGGCGGTGCACTCTTCGGCTACGATTTGTTGGTGTTCTTTCTCCTGATTTGCATTCTCAAGTGGGCGCTTGTCCTGATCACTGCTCGCCATATCATACTCACCGGTGCGCACCCGCTGCAACGTTGGTGCGAAATGCCGGGGCCGCGAGGGTGGTTGGTGTGGGTGTTTTTGTTGTTAGCCGTCGCCGCATTTCCAATCTGGGTCGGCTTTCACGCTGGGACAATTGGAACACTTATCGCTTCGCTCCTTGGCCAGTTTGGTTTAGCTGGTTCACCAGAAGACGGAACTCACGCCGTCTATGGACTTGCCGTATTGGCGTTGGTCATGGTTCTCGTCAGAACGGGAAGCTACCAAAGATTAGAAGGCGTCCAAATTGGAATTGTCGCTGTGATGTTGGCTTGCGTTACCGCTTCCTTGTGGATGCTCAATCCCGACTGGAGTGCGATCTTTGGAAGCTTTGTTTCGTTTCGGCTGCTCGAATATCCTGCCTGGGTGTCCGCCAATTATCCCGATCTTGCCAAGCGACCGATTTGGATGGAGCTGGCAACATACGTCGGAGTTCTGGGCGGTTCGGGATACGATTACCTTGCCTACGTTTCGTTCTTGCGGGAGAAACGATGGGGAGCAGCCGACGGACCATTGCTCAGCCGTGAAGAGCTCGAAAAGATTGCCGTTGATCCAAGTCATCCCCACCGAAAATGGCTTTGGATTCCCGTAATTGACGCGACGATCAGTTTTGCAATCGTTTTCTTTTTTAGCGCTGTTTTTGTAGTTTGCGGGACGATCGTGCTTCGACCGGCGCATCAAATTCCCGATGGCACCGATCTGTTGACACTGCAAGCCAAGTTCGTCGATGCTGGCTCGGCCTGGATGCGTCCGCTCTACTTCGTGGGGGCATTCTTGGCCATGTTTGGGACGCTTTACGGTACCATCGAGGTTGCACCCACCGTCGCGAGAGAATTTGTCCGTGCGCTTTTCTCTGGCGAGATCAACCAACGAAAATTGCATCGCTGGGTCACAAACTGGGTCGGGTTCGGCGGAGCAATCGTCCTTGTATGGTCGCTTCTTTCTATTTGGCTTTCAGGCAGGGGCAAGCCACCCGGGTTAATCGCTATACTCGATCCTGCAAACTTATTTACAGGCGTGCTCGCTTGCGGATGGATCACATGCCTGGCCTGTTGGACCGAGCTTAAATTCATGCCAATTCGGCTCCGCGCTCCCTGGCTTTTAATGCTCGTCAATGCGATCAGTTGCATTGTATTCACAGCCCTAGGAATCAAGGCTTATTGGGACTATGGCGGTTCCCGCGCGCTCTTGCTTTTGCTGTCAACCATTGTCGTCGGCTGGATCGCAGCGTGGATTCACCAGTACGCAAAAAAGTAGAGACTTGCCATTGATCACAACAAGTCCAAGTTGACACAATTCAAAGGTTTTTCGCCCCGTAAGATTCGCCGAATCTCTTCAGCCCCTTTTCGACGTATTTCAGTGATTGCCGCAGTCGAATAGTATGCAACATGGGGCGTGATAATCAAGTTGGCGTCGATCGATCGGTCCTGCCAGAGCTGAATGAGTTCTGACGATTTTGTTGGTGGCTCTTGAGACAAGACGTCAATGGCTGCCCCCGCCAGTTTGCCCGCTCGCAAAGCACGCGCGACAGCATCCGTATCGACGACCGCGCCACGCGAGGTGTTAATGACCATACTTCCTGGCCGCATCTTCGAAAGTGATTCGTCATTGATCAGATGCCGCGTTTCCTCGTTTAAGGGGGTATGGATCGAGACGAAATCGGATTGGCCTAGTAACGTTGGCCAATCGACGCGCTCGACGTCTAACGCTTTTTCCATACCCGGTCGCATGTACGGATCGAATACCAAGACTCGTAGTTTGAGCGCTTGAGCGCGACGGACTGTCGCGCTTCCGATACGACCACAACCAATGATTCCCAACGTCAAATCCGCCAACCGAAAAACGGGCTCAATGGCTCTGCGGTCCCAAGGATGAAGCGAATCTCGCAGCCGTCGATCCGATCGTACGATGCCACGATTGAGGGCCAACAATAGTCCTATCGCGTGATCGGCAACTTCATCGACTCCGTAGTCCGGGATGTTACAAACCGGAATTCCTCGCGCCGCCGCTGCGACAATATCGACATTATCGAACCCAACACCACCGCGCACGATTGCACGGCATTGAGGCATATTCGCGATCGTCTTGGCTGTTACGCTGCATTCGTGATAGACAATCAAAGCATCCGCGTCCCCAACACTTTGATCGAGAGGATTATCGGGAGTTATCTTTAGGCAGGCCACTTCTGCCAAGCCATTGAGGACCTTTTGCTCAAGAATCGGAGGTGGCTCAATGGAATCTGTGATGAGAACTCTATACATCGTGGCTATTTACTTCTTCGTACCATTGCGGCGTTTCAGTTGTGCTTCTAGTTCACGAACCCGTTCGAGTGCAGCGTCTAGGCTCTTCTCGATCTGTGCGTTTTCCTCATCCGCGGTTAAAAGCCGTTCGCCGTTGTCGAGTCGATAGAATTGCAACACACCCTCTTCTTCTACCAATCGAAGCTTTAATTCCTCGCTGTCAAGTCCTTGGCCCTCATCCACCAATGCGTAATACCCATCCTTTCCCATCCGGTAGCCTTGAAGCGGTGGATCGAGATAGTCCGACGTCGGGTCGATCAGAAAATACTCTTTAATGCCGATGAGCTCAAAAAGTTTCGGTTTTACACGAGTATCTTTCGATTTGGTTTTCTTCGACGTCGTTTCAATGGCCACACATGGTGCGATGCCTGTGCTCCAAAGTTTATAAATGCGTCTGTTTTTTTGTTCGATACCTTTGACCACAAACAAATCCGGAACGAGGAATTTCTTGTTATTCCCTTGCTCGTAGTACAACAACAGATCGCCAGTCACATAAACTTTCTGGCCACGATAGTAGCGCTTGAGCAACTCGATGTGCCGAAACATTGCATCCCGGTGTTCATCCGTTTCGCCCATAGGTTTGCCATCCGATTCTGGATAGTTACAAGAAGTGAATGGAAGGACATATTTTTCGGGTTTGTCCACTTAAGTCATTCCTTTCTCAAAATGTAACTGGCAAAAAGAATCACTTTGTGTATTTTCGCCGCTACGATCACCGACTGTCAAGCAAGAATGATCCTGTCCCGGCGGGACAGTCCAAACATACTTGCTGCATTCTGGGAGCATGCACTTGTCAAAAAGCAGCGAATTGTGTTAGGCTACGCAGCTTGGTTGGCGCGGCGATCCTTTGAGTCTTAGCGACGACATGCATAGTTTTTTGTTACTGTCAGGTGGAAACACATGTTTCTCGCCTTTGATTTAGGAGCATTTGTTCGTGGGTGTAAAGAAAACAGGTCGAGGTCGTCGTAAGGTTGGTCGTAAGAAGAGACGAATGCGTGCCAGGATCCGGCACCGAAAGAAATAATTGATTGGGTGCGGAATCGCTAAAATCGGCTTTTTTTCGTTCCAACCTTTTTGTTTTTCGTCTTTATTTAACCCGCTTAGCGTCTGGGATGCGATTCATTCGTGTTCTGCGGCTGTGCCGGTTAAACATTTTCACTTCTCATTCCAAAAATTCCGATATCCCAGAGTTTTCGGTTGCGCGGTTTGCCTCGCCGAATTATACTCCGGGTATGTTTTTGTCGGGACTTGGTCGAGTATCGGAGTTCGCCGATTTCCCTTCGCAGCTCCCTTTGTGGAACATTTAACTGTGAAAACCTGGGTTTTTCAATCGATTCTGATCGCATCGGTCCTTACTGTCGATGTCGAATGCGGTCGCGCCCAGTCTGCAAGCGATTTAGCGATCGGTTCCGCTCGTGGCAGCTTAGCCCCACGTAAGCTTGCAATTGGGGTTATGACGGTTGTATCGCCGGATCAAAATTCCGAGGACACGTCGCTCGGCCCTTTCAACCTCGATTTCGTTGCCAAGCACCCTGAGCTAGTGTGGGCCGCCCCTGATTTTCCTGAAAATAAGCCACACTTTGCCTCGCCAAGCGAGACACTCTTGGCATTGTCGCGAGGTGTGACTTTTCGACACGCTGTCTGGGCCTTGGAGTTTTCGTTCAAGCCCGCGAGGCTGATCGAAGTCGATATCCCGCAAATTGGTGGGATATTAGAACGAAAGGTGGTTTGGTACCTTGTGTATAAAGTTCGTTACATTGGGGAGGATTTAGCACCAAAAATAGACGATCTGCAGGGGGGAGACGTGCCTGAGTCCCCCAATAGAGTTCGTGTCGACTCGGTTCGGTTCCTTCCGCGATTTGCGATGCTTAGCAAGGAACGGCAAATCAACTTGGATGCTCAAATTCTGCCGGCTGCCTTGGAAGCGATCGCGGCCCGAGAACGCATTGGAAAGCCGCTTTACGACCATATACAAATTGGAAAGAACTATATAGCTGCCAGTACACCTGGACAAGACAATTCCGTTTGGGGCGTAGCTACTTGGACGAACGTAGATCCAAGGCTGGACTTTTTTGCGATTGATGTTCGGGGACTTACAAACGCATACAAAATTCGGGTCAATTCAGTAGGAAAGAGTGAATACGACCGCAAAACTCTTCGGATCTATTTTTGGCGCCCCGGGGATGCGATCGACGAGTCCAAGGACCGAGTTTTGCTCGGATTGCCCGCATTTGAAAACAAAAGCCGAGTTGAGTACTATCTTCAGCAGTTTAACCTTAAAGAACGCCTTGATTATCAGTGGATTTACCGCTAAACTCCTGCCCCGCGATCGCGGAGAAATTAACTAGTTTTTGACAATTCGAGTCGGCACAGGTAGTCAGGCACCAATCAAATGGCACATAAAAAAGGTCAGGGATCAACCCGAAACGGTCGTGATTCCAACGCCCAACGTCGGGGCGTGAAGAAGTTTGGCGGAGAAAAAGTAATTTCCGGCAATATCTTAATCCGCCAAGTTGGAACGAAGTGGCACCCTGGTCGCAACGTGGCGATGGGAAAAGATTACACGATTTTTTCACTTGTCGAAGGTAACGTTTACTTCGATCAAGAAGGTCGTCGTATCAACGTTCGAATCGCTGAATCAGCTTAGTAATTCGGGAAATAGCTTTTGCCAATAGTAGATTGGGACCATAGTCCCGATCGGTCATTGCGGACGGGACATTGGTCCCATCCTACGGTAGATTCTAGCCAAGATCTGATCTCTCATTATGTTCGTTGACCGCGTTGAAATTGAAGCCATCTCGGGAAAGGGTGGTAGCGGTTGCATGGCTTTCCGCCGGGAGAAACATGTTCCCCGTGGTGGCCCCTGCGGCGGCGACGGCGGGAGCGGCGGTAACGTCGTCGTTCGCGCCAAAGCAGGCGTGAATTCACTTGTTCAATTCGCCCATCAACGCCATTGGCGTGCGGAAAATGGAACGCCCGGAACAGGGTCCGACTGCCATGGCAAGAGCGGTTCGGATCTCATTCTCGTTGTTCCGCCCGGGACGGTTTTACTTGACCGAGATTCTGGCATGATTCTACGAGATCTTGTCAATCCAGGCGACGAAATTGTTGCAGCACGTGGCGGTCGAGGAGGTTGGGGCAACACCCATTTTAAGTCATCGACCAACCAAGCCCCCCGAGACACAACAGATGGTGGTCCTGGCGAACAACGACGTCTGATCTTCGAACTTAAGACAATTGCGGATGTTGGGCTTATTGGAATGCCGAACGCCGGAAAGAGCACGCTACTCAGTCGACTCTCAAGGGCAAGACCTGAAATTGCAGACTATCCGTTCACTACTAAGTTTCCGAATCTCGGTTTGGTTTCCGTTGACATCGATCGCAACTTTGTGATGGCTGATATTCCTGGACTCATCGAGGGGGCTGCTCAAGGACTGGGGCTCGGCCACGACTTCTTGCGGCACATCATGCGGGCTGGCATCCTAGTGCATCTTGTTGAACCAATGCCGATGGATCAAACGGACCCAATCGGAAACTATCATGCCATTCGAAAAGAACTTGCAGAATACAGTAGCGATTTGGCTGCAAGACCTGAAATCCTTGCTATTACCAAAGCCGAACTGCCTGATGCTGAAATAGTCCATGAGATGCTTTGTGATAATTTGGGCCGACAAGACATCTTCCTCATAAGCGCGGTGACTGGCCAAGGGCTTAATAAACTTGTCACGAAGATCGCAGCATTACTCGTAGAGCAAAACGCGGAACTTGCCACCGCCCTGCAATGATCCTGGTCGATATAGGCAATAGTGGTCTTCGAGCATCACGGGTTGCAGAGGGTCGCATATTTTCTGACGAAAAAGTCTTTCGTCTGTCTTGGGCTGCTGCTGTCGCGTCACATCGTAAACCAACCCCCGAACAAGAAGCTGCGCCAGACCAACGCTGGTGCAAATTAGATGACAGCCTAGCCTTTGATTGGCTTGCATCCCAATTCAGTTCGTTTGCCAAGGAACCAATTCTGGTGTCGTGCGTTCAGAGGCGCGCGTTAGAGCAGTTGAGAGCGAGCTTAAATGCACATCGAATCCTAACGGACCCCAAAGTTTTAACGCATTCCGATATCCAGATGAGAATCGATGTTGAAGCTCCGGAAAAGACCGGGGTCGATCGATTGCTCGCGGCATTTAGTGCATATCGTCATGTCAACGAATCTGCAACAACAACCTCGCCCGTGATTGTCATTCAAGCGGGCACAGCCGTCACAGTAGACTTTGTCGACGCAATGGGTGTCTTTCGTGGAGGCTCAATCATGCCCGGTCTAGGGCTTTCGCTCCAACTATTGGCGGCTGGGACGGATCTATTACCATGGCTAGGAAATCATGCTGTGGATGTCCGTCCTATCTTGCCAGGCAAGAACACCGAACAGGCGATATCGGCTGGCGTCAACGCGGCTTTGGTTGGCGGCGCGTCGCATTTGGTCAAGCGATACCGTCATGAAATCTCTAGTAGCGCAGAAATCAAGGTAATCGTTTCGGGCGGTGACGGACGCTTACTAATGCCCCATATTTCCCCTCCAGCTGAATTCGTCGACCATGTCGTTTTGCGTGCGTTAAGCCTCATCGGTTTTCCTTTTCTATGAACGAATTCTATCGATTTGGGCAGAATGCATTTTCGCCTCGTCGAAAACCACACAAGCGTTTAGACTAACTTAAAGATCAGTGCAGCTTCGCTCAAGTCTTGGGTCATCAAATGAAGGTTTTAGTTGTTGGAAACGGTGGACGAGAACATGCTCTGGCTTGGAAAATACGCCAAAGTCCGCGTCTAACCCAATTATGGATCGCCCCTGGGAACGCTGGAACGGCAGAAGAAGGCGAAAATGTCCCGATCGCTTCGGATGATATCACCGGCATCGTTGCGTTTGCAAAAAAACATAAAGTGGATTTGGTAGTGGTTGGTCCCGAAGTCCCACTCACGCTCGGCTTGGTTGACGCACTCGCTAAGGAGAAGATCAAGGCATTTGGCCCTAGCAAAGCAGCAGCACAACTTGAAGGAAGTAAAATCTTTTGCAAATTGCTGTTGCGTCAAGCCGATGTTCCAACAGCGGACTACCAAGTTTTTCGCGATGCCGATAGCGCGATGCGTTACGTCAAGGCTCGATATCCAAACGAAAAAGAAAAAACGCCGTTGGTTGTAAAAGCAGATGGATTGGCTAGCGGGAAAGGGGTCATCGTTTGCTCGCGACGCGAAGATGCACTCGATGCAATCGACCGAATTGGTCGCAAAAACGAATTCGGTCGGGCAGGTGCTCAGATGGTAATCGAGGAACGGCTTGAAGGGCCTGAGGTAAGTATTCTTGCTATCACCGATGGCAAAACCATTTTGACACTTCCCTCAGCCCAAGATCACAAAGCCGCATATGAAGGCGACACGGGCCCTAACACTGGCGGCATGGGGGCTTATTCTCCCACGCCAGTGATAACTCAAGAAATGATCGAAACCATAGAAGACCAAATCCTGGTCCCGACCATTCACACGATGAAGAGGAACCGAAAGCCGTTCCGCGGTTTGCTGTATGCTGGCCTCATGTTAACTCAGACCGGTCCAAAAGTCTTGGAATTCAATGTTCGATTTGGTGACCCCGAGTGCCAGCCACTCTTGATGCGATTGCAGAGCGATTTACTCGACATTTTGGAAGCGACCGTCAACGGCAGACTCAGCGAAATTGAACCTCCGACTTGGGATCCTCGTCCAGCCATTTGCATTGTTATGGCCAGTCAGGGCTATCCAGGTGAATACGAAAACGGTCGGACAATTCGAGGATTGGAAGCTGCTGCCGCAGTTCCAGACGTCAAAGTATTTCATGCGGGTACGAAGCTGGTCGACGGACAAGTTGTAACCAATGGCGGTAGAGTTTTGGGCGTAACGGCTCTTGGCTCGAGTTTGGCCGACGCAAAACTTCAAGCCTATACGGCGGTACAAGCGATTCGATGGCCCGGAGCATGGTGCCGAAAGGACATTAGCGACAAAGCAGTCCGATATGCATTGGCAGAAGTAAAATAGACCGACCAAATTGGATGCCGAACTGCAGGAGGCAATCATCCAGCGACCTTCGCTTAGCCGATCTCGTCTTGGCTTCGGCGAAATGGAATCCAGAACCCGATGGCTGCGCCAATTGCGATCATGATCATCGTGGCTGGCTTTAGTTCATGGACGTGCGCGAGGAAGTATCCCAAACTATCATCGACCTTGAAGGGGAAGCTACTCCATTCAGCGACCAATCCAAGAAGAAGAGCCATGAATCCACATACCACAGCAACCGCCCTGGTGTTGGTCTTGAAGAATCCTGCTCCCATTCCTAGCAAGCCGCCAGGCAACATGAGCCCGTAGAAGCCTTGCCCCAACAGCCACTTAAAGACCACATACCCCAGCAATCCGCCAATCAAGGCCCCCAGCAACACAAGGCCGTCGTTCTTTAGGTTCATTTTGCATTCCCATTCGTAAGTGATGGATAATCTCCATAAGTAGGATATTGCAAATCATAGCACAGCTTCCTCGCACATTGACTTTGCTTGATCTATCGACGATCATGGTGCATGAAATCGCGACGTACTCGCAGGAAACTCGGGCCGAGAGCGACGTACATTTGCCGCGAATCGCTCCCTCCACCCCCCAATGGTTCCGACCATGCAGCTTCGCGTTGCTTTTCAGTATTTGAGTCTGATTGCGATGTTGTTTGCCATTTCTGGTAGACAAACTTTCGCTGACCTCAAAATCGACTTCAATCGTGATGTCCGTCCTATCCTTTCTGACAAATGCCTAGCTTGTCATGGTGCTGATGCGAAACATGTCGAAGGCGGTTTGCGCCTCGACCAGTTTGACACCGCAGTCGCCACGTTGGAAAGCGGTGAGCGAGCTATCGTTCCCAAGAATCCTGAAACCAGTGCTCTGATTCGGCGGATTCGTTTGGCTGACGATGATGAAATGCGAATGCCTCCGATTCGATCCCACAAGAATCTGTCGTTTAGCGAAAAGCAAACTCTTGAGCGTTGGATTTCCCAGGGAGCAGAGTACAAAAAACACTGGGCTTTTATTCCACCCATTAGACCAACTGTTGCATCGGCAGGCGAGAAGGCTTGGGGCGTTAACGCGATTGATGCGCTAGTGTTGACCAAGCTTAAATCCGAGGGACTCACACCATCGCCAGAAGCATCGAGAGCGACGCTCATCCGTCGAGCGTCACTCGACTTAACAGGCTTGCCGCCGACTCTAGCTGAGGTCGAGTCGTTCGAGAATGATCCCGCTCCGACGAATAACGCATTTGGAAGAGTGATCGATCGGTTACTTGAATCACCTCGCTATGCCGAACGGATGACGATGTGGTGGTTGGATGGAGCTCGATATGCAGATAGCAATGGCTTTCAATCAGATGATCAACGATACATGCACGGCTGGCGCGATTGGGTGCTGAATGCATTTCGAAAAAATATGCCGTTCGATCAGTTTACAATCGAACAGATTGCAGGCGACCTATTACCCGATGCGACATTTGATCAGAAGATTGCCACCGGATTCAATCGGAACAATCGGCAAAATAGCGAGGGTGGTTTGATTGCCGAGGAATGGCGCATCGAAGGAGTGATCGATCGGGTAGAAGCGACCTCGTCAGTCTGGATGGCTCTCACGATTGGCTGTGCCCGATGCCACGATCACAAGTACGACCCGATCTCGCAAAAAGAGATGTATCAGTTTTTCTCTTATTTCAACAATGTGCCGGAGTCCGGCGTAGCATCACCTGGCAATACTGCTCCATTGATTAGAACGCCGCGACCGCAAGATGAGGCCATACTAGCGGAACTTGAGTTCGCTGTTGCAACTGCAGAACTCAAGCAAAAAGAATTGGAATCGAAAATGTTGCCCGCAGCTGAAGCTTGGGCTCGCGCCGTTGGTTCGCAATTGATCGAACGCGGTAGTTTATGGCGAATAATCAATGGCGACTTGAAAAGCAGCGGTGGGTCTAAATTCAACGCTCAAGCCGATGGAAGTTATAAAGTCACCGGTAGGTCGCCAGCTAAAGACATTTATACGCTTTCGACCAAGTTCCCTCAATCGAAGACAATCACGGCCATTCAGTTGGAGGCAATTCCGCATTCAACAAATGCTGCTAACGGTTTTGGTCGAAAGGGTAACGGCAATATCGTTCTGGGGGAGTTTGAAGCAGAATGGTCGGATTCGTCTGCTCCAGAAACGGTTGTGCCTCTGAAATTTGCGAAAGCTTTTGCTGATTACTCGCAAGCGAATTGGAATATCTCTGCCGCGATCGACGGCAACCCCGCTACCGGTTGGGCTCTCGACGGACTTGATCCAACGAAACAATTGACGAGGCATGCTGTTTTTGTATTTGCTGGGCCCCTCGTGTTGGCGGCCGACAGCAAGCTAACTATTCGGTTGAAGCAAGAGGCGCTGGGCGAACACAATTTGGGCTTGTTTCGATTGTCGACGACCGATGAGCCAAATGTTTCCGATGCGGCGGCGAGCCCGTTGCCTGAACCGCTCGTTGCAGCTCTGTCCGCAACCGAGAATGATCGATCCGAGGCGCAAAAGAAAGCGATTCTGGATCATTATCGTACGCTGCCTGAAAGCCCTGCTGCGAAATCTGCTGTTGAACTAGAGGCGGCCAAAAAGGCGAAGTCCGATTTCGAAAAAAACGTTCCAACAGTTATGGTCATGCAAGAAACGCCGGAGCCTCGCGATTGCTTTGTGCTCGTACGTGGCCAATATGACAAACCAGGTGAGAAAGTCTTCGCCGCTTTGCCTGCCGCCTTACCGCCTCTGCCATCCGGCGTTCCGAACAATCGACTTGGGGTCGCAAAATGGCTTGTGGATCCATCGCATCCGCTAACTGCACGCGTTCAAGTCAATCGGTACTGGGAATTATTATTTGGTATCGGCATTGTCAAGTCGAGCGAAAACTTTGGTATGCAATCGCAATATCCAAGTCATCCTGAGCTACTGGACTGGTTAGCCACCGAGTACATTCGGCTTGGTTGGAACACCAAAGCGATGTTGAAAACGATTCTGACGAGCGCTACTTATCGGCAATCTTCGTCGGCTTCGTCGGAGCTAACGGCCAGGGATCCCGAGAATCGGTTGCTCGCCCGTGGCTCACGATTTCGATTGCAAGCGGAACTGGTGCGAGACAACGCGTTGGCCGTCAGTGGATTGTTGGTCGATCAGTTTGGAGGCCCCCCCGTGCGACCATATCAACCTGAGGGAATCTGGGATGAGATCAACGTCTACGGCAACTTGCGAAACTACAAACACGACAAGGACACAGGTTTATATCGTCGTAGTCTTTACACCATTTGGAAAAGAACCAGCGCGCCGCCCAACATGTTGATTTTCGACATGCCTGGTCGAGAGATGTGCGCAGTGCGTCGCTCGCGTACGAACACGCCACTGCAAGCTCTATCGCTTTTAAACGAGGTTACTTATGTCGAAGCGTCTCGATCGTTGGCCGAAAGGATGCTCACCGAAGGGGGCCAATCCGCCTCGGATCGAGTTCGATTTGCATTCCGTCTGGCGACCGCCCGTGAACCAACCCAAGCGGAACTGAAAACACTGCTAACGGGACTGGAACGAAGGCTTACGAGTTTTCAATCCAACCCGGAATCCGCTCAAAAACTCCTCACAGTAGGTGAGAAGAAACCAACTAATTCGCTCGACCCCTCGGAGCTTGCAGCATACAGCATTACAGCTAGCGTCATCTTGAATTTGGACGAAACAGTCACCAAGGAATAGCATGAACCAATTGCACTCTATGCTTCGTCGCCAGGACGTTCTTAATCGGCGAACTTTTTTGTCCAGTAGCGCAAGCGGAATCGGAATGGCCGCATTGTGTAGCTTGGGATCGAACACGGGCCTGTGTGACCAAGAAACCAAGGCCTCAGGTGGATTAGTTGATCTACCGCACTTGGCGGCCAAGGCAAAGCGTGTGATCTATTTGTTTCAGTCTGGCGCTCCGTCGCAGATGGAGTTGTTTGACTACAAGCCGACCCTTGAAAAATATCGTGGCCAAAGTTTGCCAGACAGTATACGACAAGGGCAACGTCTGACCGGGATGTCGTCCGGCCAAGCGACCTTTCCCGTGGCTCCATCGGTATTCAAGTTCACAAAGAAGGGCAAATGTGGCGCCGACTGGAGCGAGTTATTGCCTTTCACCGGTGAATTGGTCGACGAGTTTGCAATCGTCAGAAGTATGTATACCGAAGCGATCAATCATGATCCCGCGATTACTTTTTTTCAAACCGGCAATCAATTACCAGGCCGTCCGAGTATAGGATCTTGGCTTGCCTACGGACTAGGGAGCGAGAATCAGGACTTGCCCGCATACGTTGTACTGACGAGCAAAGGGACTGGGAGACCGGACGACCAACCGTTATACGATCGGCTTTGGGGTAGTGGGTTCCTACCAACTAAGTACCAAGGGGTCAAATTCCGTAACGCGGGCGACCCAGTACTCTATCTATCTAACCCGCCAGGTGTGGATCGCAATTTGCGTCGCTCGATGCTGGATGAAGTGCGTGAATTAAACGAACAAAAACTTGCGGTAGCAGGTGACCCAGAAATTGCGACTCGCATTGCACAATACGAAATGGCATTTAGGATGCAAACCAGCGTGCCGGAACTGACCAACGTTAAGAGTGAACCACAACATATTCTTGATCTTTATGGTCCTGAAGTAGGCATGCCGGGAAAATATGCTGCGAATTGTTTGCTCGCACGTCGATTGGCTCAACGTGGAGTTCGGTTCATTCAGTTGTTTCACATGGGGTGGGATCACCATGGCAATTTGCCGAAGGCATTGAGAGGACAATGCAGCGACACGGACCAACCCACAGCAGCTCTGATTCGGGATCTCAAGCAGCACGGACTACTAGATGATACGCTGATCGTTTGGGGAGGGGAGTTTGGCAGGACTGTCTACACTCAAGGAGCGCTAACGGAGAACTACGGACGAGATCACCATCCGAGGTGCTTCAGCCTTTTCTTAGCCGGTGGAGGAGTCAAGCAAGGAGTCACCTACGGGGAAACGGATGACTACTGCTACAACATTGTCAAAGATGGAATGCACGTTCGCGACCTGCACGCAACCATCTTGCACCAGCTTGGAATCGAACACGAGCGTTTTACATACCCATTCAACGGATTGGACGCAAGGTTAACGGGTGTGGAGTCCGCTAGAGTCGTACAGGAGATCTTAGCATAAGGACTTCATATGGACTTCGTGTCTAGCGCAAAGTGATGGTTGTTTTCCGACTTAATCCACCAATCCCAACGATGTACTTCACATTTAAACACGGCGACCAGGGCGATAACCTGTGTTTGGCTTCTTGCCACCACCATTTGATACATTGCGCTGCTGTTTTTTCTGGCCCTTTCGGTGCTGAGTTTCGGCGTCCTTTTCTTGGGACTCGTCCGAACTCGACCCAGAAAGCTGATCGGGTTCGGTTGGTTGCTCGTTCGGATTCGGAATCGTGTGAACATATTCACCTCGAAATCGCTTGTTTGCATCTTCTCGGCGACGCTCCATTGCTTCCTTAGGTGGTCGGGACGGAATCAAGCAATCGCAGCCTTCTCCAATGAGGTCATTGCGATTGACCGATCGAAGGGCATCGCGAACTTCAAAGTAATTCTCTGGTTTGAAGAACTGCATCAAGGCCCGTTGCGATTTGCGGTCGCGGAGCGCTTTGGCTATGAATACCGGCTTAAGCGTAAAGGGGTCGAGTCCGGTGTAGTACATGCTGGTCGCAATGTCGAGCGGCGCCGGAATGAAGTCTTGTACTTGATCCGGTTTGTAACCGTTGCGTTTTAGAAAAACCGCGAGCTCGATCATCGACTCGATCGAGCTGCCGGGATGCGAAGCGATGAAGTACGGGATGAGATACTGTTTTTTGCCAGCGTCCTCGGATGCTTTTTTGAATTGCTCAGTAAAATATTCGAAATCGTCGTTCGCCGGCTTACGCATTTTGAAAAGGACATCGGCATCGACATGTTCGGGCGCTACTTTCAGATGGCCGCCGACGTGGTGCTCAGTCAGTTCGCGAATGTACTCTGGCGATTGTCTAGCCAAGTCCATACGAACGCCGCTTGCCACTAGAACTTTCTTGATGCCTGGAATTTCTCGAGACTCTCTCATAAGTTCGATGACAGGCGTATGGTCTACGCCAAGAAGTTTACAAATCTTGGGATGGACACAGGACTGTCTGCGGCATTTTGCTTCGACGTCCGGCTTGGTGCATCGCATGTGGTACATGTTTGCGGTTGGTCCGCCTATGTCACTGACAATCCCTTTAAAATCCTTGTCCTCCGTCATCGACTTGATTTCGTTCAAAACAGATTCTTTTGAACGGGATTGTATGATGCGTCCTTGATGAGCAGTAATAGAGCAGAATGTGCAACCACCGAAACAGCCGCGCATAATCGTCACCGAGTTTTTTATCATGTTAAACGAGGGAATCAACTCGGTGTAGCTTGGATGAGCACGACGCGTGTATGGCAGGCCGTAGATGCGGTCCATGGCCTCTTCGCTGAGCGGTAACTGAGGGACGTTGCAAACAATGGTTTGCGTCCCGTGACGCTGCATCAACTTTTTCGCGTTGAGCGGATTCGTTTCGTTGTGAATGATCCGAGTTGCTTTGGAGAACGCGATCTTATCGGCAACCACGTCTTCGTACGATGGAAGCTCGATTGCATCGGTCGGTGGTGCCTCGGAAGCTCCGAGTGCATAAGCAACGCCTCGCATATTTCGCAAGTCCTTGACCGTTTCGCCCGCTTGGAGTCGTCGGCACATTTCGACGATCGAGTTTTCTCCCATGCCGAATGCAACGAGATCCGCTTTGCTGTCCAACAAGATACTTCGTCGAACTTTGTCGCTCCAAAAATCGTAGTGGGCCAAGCGACGAAGCGAGGCTTCCACTCCGCCTGCGATGACGGGAACTCCCTTGTAGGCTTCACGGGCTCTTTGGCAGTAGGCAAGTGTTGCCCTGTCGGGCCTTAGCCCAATCTTCCCTCCGGGCGAATAAGCATCGTCGTTACGGACTTTTTTATTCGCGGTGTAGTGGTTGATCATGCTGTCCATGTTGCCAGCACTGATGCCAAAAAATAGCCGCGGTCGCCCGAATCGCTTCCAGGGCTCACAGGAGTGCCAGTCGGGTTGGCTCACGATTCCAACTCGGAATCCTGCCGCTTCGAGGACTCTACCGAGGATCGACATTGCGAAACTTGGGTGGTCGATATAGGCATCGCCGGTGACAAATACGACATCCAATTCATCCCATCCTCTTGCTTTGGCCTCCGCCATCGACATTGGAAGGGGAGCCTTGGCCAGCGGTCCATGTGGCTGTCTTTCACCGAGCCCCTGCGGCTGTTTTTCACCGAGGTTGTCTAGATATCGACTTACAACGCTTCCGTTTTTTCCAGTGCTAGTTCCGCAGGTGCCATTATCCGCCGTTAGCGATTTAGCGACTGGATCTACGATTGGCAAAGAAATGGACATGTTTTTTTACAGAGACAAGAACCGTTGACTTATTACGTGCACTGATATCATTGTAGGCGAGTTTTTGGTTTGGTAGGCAGTTTTTCTTTGTTATTGATGATGTTTCCGACCGCTTGTATACTCTTCGTCTCTCTTATCGAGGCGCTTGCACTTATTGAAGATGCTGGCAACCGACGATTTGGCGTCATGCGACTCCAGATCGTTTTCCCACTCAGTCCCTTTGTAAATTTTGGCGGAGAACACTAACGGTGACAATTCGAATCGCAATTAACGGGTTTGGTCGTATCGGACGATTGACATTCCGCAACTTAATGAGCCGTTCGAGCGAGTTCGAAGTTGTAGCCGTGAACGACTTGACCGATAACGCTATGTTGGCAACGTTACTTAAATACGATAGCGTACACGGTCGCTACGATGGCAAAGTCAGCTATGACGACAAGCATCTAATTGTTGATGGGAAGAAGATCCACGCTCTTGCCGAAAAGGATCCATCGAAGCTGCCATGGGCTGACCTCAAAGTCGACATTGTTATCGAAAGCACGGGCTTCTTCACAGGACGCGCAAAAGACGGCAAACCGGGATACGACTCTCACTTAACTGCCGGTTGCAAAAAGGTAGTGCTCAGTGCACCTGCCAAAGACGGTGCGGATCTGACTTGTGTCATTGGCGTCAATGACAACAAGCTGACTGCGGATCTTAAGTGCATTTCGAACGCATCTTGTACGACCAACTGCTTGGCTCCTGTGGCCAAGGTACTCAATGATACGTTTGGAATCGAGTCTGGCTTGATGACAACAGTGCATGCATACACCAACGACCAAAAAGTTCAGGATATGCCGCACGCAGATCCTTACAGGGCTCGGTCTGCCGCGTTGAACATTATCCCAACCACGACTGGTGCTGCCTCCGCAGTTGGATTGGTTATTCCTGAGCTCAAGGGCAAATTGACTGGTATCGCATTGCGAGTTCCAGTTGCAACGGGCTCGGTCGTCGACTTGACTGTGAATCTTAAAAAGGAAACAAGCCGTGCCGAAATCAACGCGGCCATGAAGCTTGCAGCCGAGGGGCCGCTCAAGGGTATACTTTGCTACACCGAGGATCCGATCGTTTCAAGCGACATCATCGACGACCCGCACAGCAGTATATTTGCTGCCGACTTTACCCAAGTACTAGGGGACAAGGGCAAGTTGGTGAAGGTAGTTTCTTGGTACGACAACGAATGGGGCTACAGTTGCCGAACAGCCGACTTGTGTGCACTTTTGGCCAAGTTCCTTTAGACTTTGCCTAAAGAGTCAACTGCAACGCAGGTTAAACAAGTCGCAAGACTTGAGGCTTGGTTATCCGATCGGAGCGTTAGCGACGACCTCCGAGCTAGGTGGAGAGCTTAAGTCCACGCCATTCGGCCAAAGGCCATGTGGGGCGAATTTAGTACAGTCCAACTTGAACAAAAAGCACAGATGAGCGACACTGTTTCGATGATTTCCGAGGCGAGGCCTATATCTTTGAACGGCCCAAACGTAGAATATTATCGTTGTTGGTTCGCCCTAAGCCGCCGTTCACCTACCTTCAGTTCGTCACTCTCAGGAATGTATTTATGTTTTTGCCCGGCATATCAAAGAAAATTGCTTGCTGCATAGGACTTGGATTTTCGTTTTCGAATTCCTCTTTGATGATGGGTGAAGACTGGCCAACGTTTCGGGGACCGAATCGAACTTCGGTTGTCAACGACACAAAGTTGCTGAAATCCTGGCCGGATGAAGGTCCGAAGCTGCTCTGGGAAGGTGCCGGAGCAGGGCGAGGTTACTCAAGTCTCGCCATAGTGGGTAACAAGATGTATACGTTGGGTGATGGTCTTTCAACTCAAAAAGATGCCGACGAGTATTTGAGCTGCTTTGATAAAACGACAGGCAAACAGCTTTGGGCAACCAAAACGGGATCGCCATGGAAGAGTGGCCAGTCCAATTGGCAGAGCTCTCGTAGCACACCTACAGTAGATGATGGTCGAGTCTACGTCGTGACTCCAGAAGGTCAGCTAGTATGTTGCAGCGATACCGATGGCAAAGTTACTTGGAGAAAGGACTTTAAGAATGACTTCAATGGGAAGAAAGCGGATAGTTGGGGCTATAGCGAGTCGGTTCTCGTCGATGGAAACAAAGTGATCTGCACACCCGGCGGTTCGACCTCAACCGTTGTCGCGTTAGATAAAAAAACTGGTGAAGCGCTTTGGACATGCAAAAACCCAAAGGATCGGGGGGCTGGTCATGCGTCTATCGTGATCTCCAAAGTCGGCAATATAAAGGTCTACGTGCAATCCACGGGCAGTGGATTGATGGGTTTTTCCGAAAGCGGAAGCTTGCTGTGGACATACGAAATTCCCCAGATCACCGCTGTAATTCCAACCCCCATTGTTCGAGATGATTTGGCATTTCTTCCTGTAGGTTATAAGGACAAGGGGGGCGGAGGACGGTTGGTAAAACAAGTGCCAGCCGCCAACGGAGGTGTCGACATCAAAGAGGTATACGGTTTAAGTCCAAATTTGGCGAACAAACATGGCGGCGTAGTCCTGGTGGGCGATTACTTGTTCGGTGATTCGGACTCCTCTGGAAAACCATACTGTGCTGACTTTATGACAGGCGAAATCAAGTGGAATACCAAAAGAGGATCAGGAACAGGGTCGGCAGTTGTGATCGCTGGCGGTGATCGTCTCTATATCCGATACGATAGCGGAAAAATGGTTTTGGCTGAAGCCAGTCCGGCAGAATACAAAGAAGTCAGCTCATTCCAAATCCCTGGAACTGGCAACGGAGAAAGACCGAGTTGGTCGCATCCAGTAATCCTTGAAGGTAAATTGTACCTTCGAGAACAAGACAAGATTCTATGCTATGACATTCGAGGCTAATGCTTTATTACAACTACCTGAGGCGCGGGCGCTAGCCCAATGGCACCTTGAGCCGCAACGCGCTAGCGTGCGGGCCGGGAGTCAATGAATTACTGACAGTTCAAGTCCTCATGCTAGCGCATTGAGGCTCACAACAAAAACGGAGTTCCATCCATGAAATTTTCATTTAGTTCGCTGGCCCCAACTATCGCCTTGCTCGTTCTTGCGGCAGGCTGTGCGGACCAAAGCGTCGATGTCGTCGACTTGAATAAGGTTGTAGAAGCGCTGGTCGCCGTTTTGGATGAAGGATCAGTGGCAAAAAATGCAGCCACCAAAGAAGGTGGAGATGGAGACGTATTCGTTACCGCAGCCGACGGAAACGCAGAGGTAAGTAGCACGGCTGAGATCCAAGCCATCGAACCTGAGAAACAAGACCCAACGAAAGAATCCGACTTCCTCAAAAAATACGCTGCAAAACTTAACGAAGTCAAGGTAATGGCCTCTCCTGTCGGTGTCAGCATGACAGCCGGTGGCGAAATTGTCGGATTCCGAGATCCAAATCAAAACTCGATTCAAGACATGGGAGAGACTAAAGAGTTTACTGTTTCAATGGACGTTTCGAATAATAGGCTTGTCGCCTCTGACAACCACAATAACCATCGGCCACACGGATACGGATTTAGTCCAAGCGGGATGATGATGGGCTACATGCTTGGTTCGATGATGGGACGCCAAAACAGTTACTATTCCGGCGCAATGTCTTCCGCCAAACCCGGCTTTTCCAATACGCCGATGAGTCCTGCCAACTATCACAAAGCGGCTGTTAGCTCAGTCAGGAGCAGTCGCATTTCGAGTGGCACGAGTTCGGCAGCTCGGGCTCGTACCGGCTCCAAAGGCTTTAGTTTTGGGAAATAGTCCTGCATCGGGCGAGGAATCAATCCCAACCCGAAGCGTGAGCGAGAGACAGTCCCTCACTTATGTATCGGGTTGGGATGGTAGTAATCCATCTTCCGATCGCCTTACAAAACACCAAACCGGATGGCTCCTGCTGTCCGTTTTGATCGTTGCGCTTTGCGGAATCGCATATGAACTCATTATAGCGGCCGTCTCAACTTATCTTCTTGGTAATAGCGTCGCACAGTTTTCGATTACCATCGGGCTCTTTATGTTTGCGATGGGGATTGGCTCGTACTTGACCAAGTTCATTCATGAACAACTGGTCGAGCGTTTCATACAAATTGAAATAGCCGTCGCATTCGTCGGTGGCTTGTCCGCCGCACTCTTGTTCGTAGTATTCCCTTATTATGCTCTGTACAAGCCAGTCATGTACAGCCTTATATTGCTAATCGGAACGCTCGTAGGACTTGAGATACCGCTGCTCACTCGCATTCTTTCGCGATCGGCCAGTTTTTCAGAATCGCTTGCGCATGTCCTAAGTTTGGACTATATCGGTGCATTGATTGGTTCTGTAAGCTTCCCCCTTTTGCTGCTCCCAAGCCTCGGACTCTTCCGTTCGTCGTTCGCAATCGGACTGCTCAACATTTCAGTCGCGGTTATCGCCTTGACTATGTTTGGTACGTCGCATCCAAAGGTGCTAGGTTACTGGAAGTATGCATTGTTAGTAATGGGGATTTTGCTTGCAGGACTCTTTGCTTCCGGTTTGATTACGCAATTTGCCGAGGGGCAGCTTTTTGCAGACGAAATGATTTATACAGAACAAACTCCTTATCAACGAATCGTTCTTACGAGTCATCCACGCAATGGCGAGGTACGTCTCTATCTTGACGGGCATTTGCAGTTCGCAGCATTGGATGAACACCGCTATCACGAATCTCTCGTACACCCCGTCATGAGTTTGGGAAAAGCACCAAAAAGAATTCTTGTGCTGGGTGGAGGGGACGGACTCGCAATTCGAGAGGTTCTAAAATTTCCATCGGTCGAATCGATCGAGCTAGTTGATATCGATCCGAGCATGACTGAGTTGAGCAAACGGTTCGCAGTTATTCGCAAGCTTAATGCCGACAGTTTAATCGACCCTCGCGTTCAAATCATTCATGCCGACGCATTCAACTATGTCCAACAAGCGTATGCTCGGCTGAAGGAGACAGGAGCATGGTATGATCGCATAATTGTGGACCTGCCGGATCCGCATAGCGAAGTGCTCAACAAACTATATTGTGTGGAGTTTTACAAACTAATCCACCGTATTCTCAATGATGATGGCGCGTTTGTTACCCAAAGCAGTTCCCCGGTCATTACAAGAGAAGCATTTTGGTGCATCGAAGCTACCATCAAAGCGGCAGACTTCCGTGTGGTTCCTTGTCGTACCCACCTTAATTCCTTCGGTGAATGGGGTTTTCAAATAGCGGTCAAAACGACCAATCCGATCGACCTTCGGAAGATCCATCTGGCAGATCTACCACGAAAGTACTTGTCGAATGAAATCCTTGAAAACTCTCAAGTGTTTGCACTTGATGACGGGAGAGTTCCGTCTCCGGTCAATTCTCTATTCGAGCCAAAACTTTACTTGCTATATGAATCCGGGTTGGCAAAATGAAAAAGGGGACATCTGCACCGGCTTCTGCAAAAAATGCTCCGGTAAGCACCTATGCACAAATAGGGGGGTATAACCTCATGTAGGCGAGCCTCTCCGAGACTCGCAATTTTCAGCGTCTGCGGAGAGACGCTGCTACGTGGT
>JAYTVL010000233.1:0-1810 GCA_043744075.1 Pirellula sp.
TGCGAACGAGGAGTCTTTTCAATTCACGGAAGTTGGGTTGATGAGTGCATTCAATTTGTCAGATGAGCTTCGCGGATGTGATTTTGGCGATGCAAGGCTTAACAGACGCGCTTGTAAGGTGATCGACGCTCTGGGCCAAAAGCCCAACATAAGCATACCAGCCGCGTTAACGGGACGGGCCGACATAGAAGCCTGCTACCGTCTTATGGACAATGGGAATATATGTCCAGATAAGATCCTCCAACCGCACGCGGAAGCAACTTACAAAAGAGTTGAGCTAGAAGACTATGTCTTGATCGTACAAGACACGACCGAAATAGATCTGACACGCCCCAAACAGCAAGTTGAAGGGGCTGGGCCAATGGAATGCGAGACGCGCCGCGGAGCTTTCTTTCATCCGATGGTGGCGTTCAACTACGCAGGTGTAGCACTTGGGATAGTCGGACACCGGATCTGGACTCGCGAAGCCATTAGTAAACTACCTGAGTTAGAAAAAGGCAGGAAACGGCGAACGACTCCGATCGAAGAAAAAGAGAGCTTCCGTTGGATCGAAGGATTGGAAGCGGCGAAAAGAACTGCACAAGTATGTCCCGAGACAACATGCGTTTGCGTGGGCGACAGTGAGGCCGACATATACGAACTCTTTGTAGCCCATGCTCAATGCAATACAACGAATCTACAGTTGCTGGTACGCGCCGGTCAGAAACGAAACACAACTGACAAAGATGATTGGAAAGATAATGTTAGGAAGGCAGCGAAAATCGGTACTCAATCCGTCTGTATCCGAGCCCGCGAAGCAAAGGTAGATGTAAAGTCGTCTGCTCGAAAAGCAGCTCGCGAATCAAGAGTAGCCGAAATCGAGATTCGCAAAGCCACAATCAACGTGGCTCGCCCAACTAACGCCACAGCTAAACTGCCCAAGCATGTAACAATGAATGTTGTCCTATGCGAAGAAATGACCCCGCCAGCTGGTGAGGAACCCATATGTTGGTTGCTTGTGACGACTTTGCCTATAGAAACAGACGAAGATGTGCAACGTGTCATTCGGTCCTATTGTGTGCGATGGCAAATTGAAGTCTTTTTCAGAACGCTTAAATCGGGTTGTCGGATTGAGTATCGTCGTTTCGAAGCGATCGACCGAGTATTTAACTGCCTTGCGTTCTTAAGTATCGTGGCATGGCGATTGATGTACATCTGTCATATGGGTCGCGAGTGCCCCGATATCGACTGTGAAGTCATCTTTGAACCGAGCGAGTGGAAGAGTGTTTATGTAACATTGGGTATCGAGTTCCCAGAGACCGGATGTCCGACTCTGAACGAAGTGATTCGAGCGATTGCAAGATTAGGTGGCTTCATGGATAGGCCAAAAAACGAGCCCGGCACCCAAACTCTTTGGGTCGGACTGCAGCGTTGCTACGACCTGTCCAACGCATGGAACGCTTTTGGGCCCGGAGCCAAAAAAATTTCGACCGCCTAACTTATGTGGTACAACGAGGGTACTCCGGGGAGAGGGGTCGGGGGTGAGGGGACTGAGATCACCTTGCGAGGCAGCGAAAAACGGATGGACCACCACGAGACGATTATGTGGTCTAGTGGCAAAGATTGGAATCGGCTAGAAAAGTTCTTCAGTTTTTTTGCTTGACAAATTCGATACTTCGCGCGGTGGTACCCAAAAGTGTTGGCACGAGACGTCGGTTTCCAAACTCGAAATCACTGCGCGGGCAGTTTGTAGAGATAGGCGTTACCGACTTTCTTCGATTCGATCTCTCCTGACTCGCGTTTGTGCGCCAGATCGCAGGTCGAGAGCTTA
>JAYTVL010000234.1:0-1809 GCA_043744075.1 Pirellula sp.
TCTCGAGGTCACAGCGGATGTCAGCGAGATTGAAAAGTCGGATGACTACGACATCCTCAAACTGGAATCCCTCGTGCGAATGAAGCTGACCTCGTTTCGTGACAAGGATCGAGTTCATTTGCGGGACATGATCAACATCGGCTTGATCGACGTCTCCTGGCCCAATCGTTTCCAAACCGAACTCAGCGACCGATTGCAAATCCTCCTCGACGACCCAAATGGCTAGAAACTAGCAACTAGCCCCTAGCAACTATGAACTATGAACGCTTACGAAGCGGATAATCAAAAAATGAAATTAATCGAAGTCATCAACAACTGCTGGGCTTACCGGAACAATCGCTCGAACAATTATCCCAGCACGCGACCGAGTCGCTTCAGTCCCTGCTAGACCAATTGCATCAAGACTATCTGGCTAGCCACTAGAACGAAAGCGGCTAGATAAGAGCGGCCACTAGCCACTAGCAACTAGGAACTAACCACTAGCAACTGGCAACTGGCAACTAACAACTAACAACTGACAACTGACAACTGACAACTAACAACTAACAACTAACAACTAACAACTAACAACTAACAACTAACAACTAACAACTTATTTTCCGCTCGCAACGATTATTCCATCTGCGCAATGTTTCACGAACACGGAAGATCCCCGGAATTGGCAAACGGGGATACTAATCACAATCGATGAACTAGACTATCGCGAAGGAAGTCAATAGCGACTAGCAAATAGCGATTTTTCTTCCAACTGACAAATGACAACTTCCCTGCCGTCACCCACAGGAACGAAGTCCGCGCAAAACCAGAGTAGAACGGCTGTCCTCAGCCGTTTAGCCCGCGAAACGGGCGTAGCGTTCGATCATTCTGTGAAAGTATACCTCGATCTTTGTTGCTTTAATCGGCCATTTGATGACCAATCCCAGCTTTTGGTTCGACTTCAAACAGAAGCAAAACTGGCAATTCAGGAGGCCATTCGAAGCCGAAGTCACATCTTGTTTTGGTCAGCGATTCTGGATCTGGAGAATAATGAAAATCCAGACTTGGAGCGAAAGAATGCGATTGAGCAATGGAGACCATTGTCGGAAGTTGACGTAGCGACATCGGCAGCCGTGGAAAGCCTCGCAAGCGTGTTGGCAGGCCAAGGCCTCAAAGCAATGGATGCGTTACACTTAGCGTCTGCAATCGAAGGTGGGTGCGATTATTTTCTGACGACCGACAAAAAGGTTCTGCGAAAAATGAAAAACGACTTAAAGTTCTCGACCCAGTGGAGTTCATCCGCGAAGCCGAGGCAGTTGACGAATGAAGACGGACATTGAACTTAAAAGTGACGCCATGAAATTGTTGCGTCGTCACTTGGGCTTGGTAGAGTCAGAAAGGTTTTTGACTCTGATGTTGCGAGAGCCGTTCGACTATACGCGTTGGCGGCAGGATCAATGGAACGACTCCACCGTTGCCGACTTGGCTGAGAAAGCACGAAAACTGCGGCAAGACAGCAACTAGCCCCTAGCGACTAGCCCCTAGCCCCTAGCAACTAGCCCCTAGCAACTAGCAACTAGCAACTAGCAACTAACTAGCAACTAACTAGCAACTAACTAGCAACTCCCCGCTCCCCATGCCACTTTCGCTCCTTCAACAACGTGACCAAGCAAACGCAACTGAACGCGAGTTACTTCGTCACGTTGCTCTAGAAAAGCTCCACCAAGGGCTCAAAAGATATCTACCAGGACAACCGTTATGGGTGTACGGTTCGATACTTAAGCCGGGGAAGTTCCGATTCGAATCCGATATTGATATAGCACTAGAACATTC
>JAYTVL010000235.1:0-75765 GCA_043744075.1 Pirellula sp.
GCCAGCAGACGTCTGGCAAGCATTGAGCGCTCGTCGGCTGGAGCGATATGGGTCTATCGACTTGTCAGGAGGACGAGATTCCGAACGAAAAATTTACCGTGCTCTCAATGAACGCGGTGATGTGAACTTCAATGCACAACCGCTGTCCGGAGTGATGAAGTATTTCGAAACGACGTACGACATTCCGATTGTTATCGACAATAAAGCATTGGATGAAGAGAACATTACACCGGACGAACCGGTGACATTGAATCTCCCTCCTGTTACCTTCCGATCGGCCTTGAAACTGATATTGGAACCATTGCAGCTGACCTATGTCATCGAAGACGAGGTGATGCGAATCACTAGCAAGAAAACGTCTGCGAATGTGGTTCGCGTCTATCCAGTCGGCGACCTTGTTGTACCTATTGCACAAATGGGAGGCGGCGGTGGCATGATGGGGGGTATGGGTGGAGGAATGATGGGTGGCATGGGCGGCGGCATGGGTGGCATGGGAGGCGGCATGGGTGGTATGGGCGGCGGTATGATGGGTGGCATGATGGATGTCAATGATCGGCCCTCCAAATCAGCGACTGACAAATTGGACAGGCTTAAGTCGCCGGCAGAACTCGTCGAGCAATTGGTAGCAAGCGAAGGTGGTGAGCGTCTGATTGCAGAATCTGCGCTTTCCAGCTGGGTTGTTGGCAAGATGGGGCAAGCAAAAAAGGCCGCAGCAGCGAACAAGGACGCAGAGGTGCGAAAACACTTTCAGGAAGTGATTGATACAATTGGCGATGCAATGCGCAAAACTCTTCCAGCAGCATGGATGTATCAAGCGCTCAGCACCGCGATGGAAGGCTGCGAGTACCCAGGAACGGAAATTCGAAGAGTTCTGCTTTCGAGTATCGACTTCGGCGGTAACGTTGATGCTGCTATCAAGATCGGGAAATACTTGGCAGGGCAAGGAATGAAACAGGAAGCACTTAGTGTGTTCCATGATGCCTATCGCTCGAACCCAATGCTCAAAGAACCTCTCGAACGCGGCTTGGAACTTAGTTTGGAGATTGGCGATCAAGAGGGAATTCGATGGGCTTGTATTGGTATTTTGAGCCAAGCGTGGACCGATGATCATATGCCACTCATTGAAAAGGCAGTACTCGCTGCCAAGGCCTCGAACATACGTCTTCATAACTCGAAAGAAACGATGAAGGCCTATGAGTTTGGACAAGAATTGAAGCAGGCCCTCCTGCGGGACCTCGTTGTACGTGTTGTTTGGACCGGCGACGCGGACATCGACATTGCTGTCGAAGAGCCGACTGGTACAGTTTGCGACAAAACGAACAGCAGAACCTTGGGCGGTGGATTGCTGCTATCCGATGGATCATCGCTTGATAAACCGAGCAAAGACGGTTTTTCCGAAACCTATGTTTGTGCAAATGGTTACGCAGGTCAGTACCGGATTCTTATCCGCAAAGTTTGGGGCGAAGTCTCAGGTGGCAAGGTTACAGTGAACTTGCTGACAGATTACGGCACACCGAATCAAAAAGTCGTTCAACTACAAGTACCAATTGCGAAGGATGCTGTTGTTGTTGCCGATGTTAAGAGTGGCCATCGCAAGGAAACAATTGTCGATGCACAATTGGCAAGGGTTCAGCAACGCAAGGTTGAGGCTGGCGCGGTTCTGGCTCAAATGGCTCCGAATCAGAACGCTGACGATAGTTTCAGCTCTGGAGCAGCTTACCAACGGTTGCTGGCAGCCTATGTGGCTGGCCAAAATGGAATTGGAGCCGGAAACGGATTGAGAGGGCCTTTCATTGGCAGGGGTGTCGTCGGTTATCGACCTCAAATCACTGTTATCCCTCAAGGCACTCTAATGTCTGCTACGGCAGTAATTTCAGGTGATAGACGGTATGTCGGTATCGCTCCTCAGCCGAGGTTTACCGAAATTGTCGAAGTTACCACATTCAATACTTTTACAGGAAGTAGCGGACTAGGCGGCGCGGGTGGCGGTGCAGGTGGTGGTGCAGGTGGTGGTGCAGGTGGCGGAGTTGGACAAGGCGGCGGTGGACAACAAGGCGGCGGCGGTGGGTTTGGCGGTGGCGGTGCATTCTAGAGTAGAACAGTTGTCCTCAACTGTTTATGAAGCTTTCAAAACGCTGATGTTTAACCGCTCGAGGCCCTAAAGCCTTGAGCGCGGGTATCGGGACTAGCGAGGGGCAAACAATCCCTCGCTAACGCTTAGGGTTATGCTGAATCAAACACCAAACACACCGGACCTCGGTCGGCATGCAGTTGTCGCAGTCATCATCGAGCAATCACGTTTTCTCGTGATCCGACGATCAGAATTCGTTCGGGCTCCGGGACTGCTGTGCTTTCCCGGTGGTGGAATCGAAGCCGGTGAAGACTATCAGACCGCTATTGGCCGTGAATTGCACGAGGAACTTAGGATGTCCATTGTTGATTCTCATCATATTTGGACTTCTGTGACTCGGTGGGGCACCAAATTGGAATGGATGATTTGCAAGCGTGACTCGCAATCCGTTCCGATGCCCGCACCTGAAGAAGTTGCAGAAGTGCATTGGCTTCACGAAGAGGATTTGCGGAGCCGAAAAGACGTATTGGGCAGTCTGCCAGACTTCTTTGCGGCAAAAGAAGCTGGCGAGTTTCGATTGGGCTAGGGGAAGCTTGAAATCTACCGCGCTCTGAGGAACCTGAGCACGTCCGACGTTTATCCGATGCCCGCGCTCAAGGCATTGGGGCCTCGAGCGGTCAAACATCAGCGCGACTTGCGACTTGCTTAAACCGCGTAGCGGCGGGCGCGGTCTGGCGCTTCACACCAAGTATGCTTTACTTGATGGGCGAAAACGATGTCGGCTTGAGGAACAAGCTTTTGACACCGCCCTTGACAGTCAAAGGACCACCAGCGGTCGCCTCGGAAGCTTTGTAAACCTTGGTCCACTCCTCGTCCGCTCCGAATTGGGCGAAGGATGCCTTCGCGGCTTCCGGTGAAGCGTGAGCAATGATGTAGACAAGGCTATTCCCAGCAGCCTGCAAATTGGCGTCGAGGTCCGCACTTGCTTTATCAATAGGCGAGACAGCTTCCAGCAATTTAGCGCACGTAAGTTGTTCGCCCTCAAGAGCGGAGCAGTAGAGGATGTTGGTCATTCCGTGTTTACTGAAGAGCCCTAAAGTGTGATTTTTGAATCGTGCATTGAGCGCTGGGAGGTTGCCTTTCGTGGCGATGTAGGTACGCAACTCGAAAACACGGCCTCCAATTTGTTTAACGTCAAGCGCTGGACTGTAATCATTAACACTTAGAAAAACCCGTTCAAAAGACTTGACAGGCTTTACGCCGTTAACCATGGATTTTTGAATAACTTCCTTCCAGCCAGCATCATTTTGCAATGCGGCCGTCGCAGTATCGCACGATGCTTTATCTTTATGGCTAATCAACATGAAAACACGTTCATCTTTTGGATCGATCGATGTCCATGCGCCGACGAGCGTGAGGCTATGCTTTGCCATAAACGGAACACTGCCGTCTGCCATCAATTTGAGCACGTCGGATTGACGCCCTGGTTCAGAAACATAGGATCGCAATTCGTAGAGCTTGCTTGCCGATGGCGATTGAGCCAATGCAGCCGTCCCTGAAATGATGAAGATCGCGATTGTAGACAGAAAGGATTTGATCAAGATAGGCACGATAGTTCCTTCGAACTTAGGGAAAGGGAAAGTAGGTCCCGCTTGCCGAGCGGGATCAATTTACGTCCCGCTTGCCGAGCGGGACTTTTAGCGGCCTTAAGTATACCAATCAAACTAGTTGAAGTATGCCCCCGCTCATTTCGGGCTGTGTCAACAAGTCCAAGAACGTTACAATCCCCCGTTCAAAGAGCAAACGCCGAGAATTCCAATATCGCACGAATCCATGCCGAAACCACTCGAAGAGCACTTCAAGCAACTCCGTGAATGGCTCGACATGGAATCCGATGCCGAACGAAAAAGAATGATCGAGCGGAGAAAAGTTCGATCTCAAAAAAACGCAGAAGCGCGTGGCGACACCTTGGTCGATCTTGTAATGTCAGACCATCGGATGGGACTCGGTGGTCGCTTCATCGTGACTTTCTGTAAACGCAACAGAACCATCGATTTACCTTGGAATCGACTACGTGTCGGTTCCCCAGTTATCGCTTCGGAGGAACTGACCGAGGGAGACTGTGGGTACGGAATTGTTTGTGGCAAGAACGTCGACTCGATTGAAGTAGCCTTTGACGAATGGCCTGAGGGCGACCGATTTCGGTTGGACCTCTCCATGGACGAGATTACTCGCAGCCGACAATTGACGGCCTTAAACTCCTTGCAAAATGCAAAATCAAGAATAGCACAACTGCGTGACATTCTCCTAGGATCGAGAGAGCCTCGTTTTGACGCCCCGTTGGCAATCGACTTTGAACCTCATTTCAATGAATCGCAAAGACGAGCAATCGAGTTTGCAATGTCGGCGCGTGATATTGCAATTATTCACGGGCCACCTGGCACTGGGAAAACGACAACCGTTGTCGAGTTAATTCGGCAATCTGTCTTACGGGGTGCCAAAGTATTAGCTTGTGCTCCCAGCAATACGGGCGCAGACAATTTGCTGGAAAAACTGGTCGCTAGCCGTGTTCGCGTCGTCAGGATTGGCCATCCAGCTCGCGTTCAAGAGGAATTGCAGTCCTACACCCTCGACGCTCTGGTAGAGTCGGATCCAGCGATGAAAGTGGTTGGAGAAATGATGCGCGAGGCGGAAAAGATTGCAAGGAAGGCCAGCAAGTTCACGCGAGCCAAACCCCTGCCAGGGCAGCGCAGCGATCTGCGCGTGGAGTCACGACGTTTGCGGGATGACGCTCGAGTCTACGAACGCCAGATCATAGCCAGTATTCTTGATCGAGCCGACGTCATTTGCGCAACCACAAACTTCGATCCTGACATACTGGGGAAACGAGAATTCGACTTGGCGGTAATTGATGAAGCTTGCCAAAGTACCGAACCAGGCAGCTGGCCAGTAGTACTGAGAGCAGATCGAATTGTCTTAGCAGGCGATCACTGCCAATTGCCGCCAACGATCATTTCAACCGAAGCCTCTGCACAAGGCTTTGCAATCAGTCTTATGGAACGCCTCGTTGCGACTTACGGAGACACAATCACCAAGCAGTTGATAGTACAATATCGAATGCATGAAGACATCATGGAGTATTCATCGAAGTGTTTTTACGGTGGGAGTCTTCAAGCCGATGAAACAGTTCGAAGTCATCTGCTATCGGATTTAGTCGCGCCGCCGCACCCAGAGATGCTTCAGTCGCCAGTAACCTTTGTCGACACTGCAGGTGCAGGCTGGGAAGAAGAGCAGGAAATCGATGGCGAAAGCCGCTTGAATGTCCAAGAAGCCAGATGGATTCTTCAACAAGTCCGCGAGTTGTGCAGCACGGGAATAGCGCCAAAAGATGTAGCCATAATCGCTCCTTACGCTGCCCAGGTACGATGGCTGAGGCAAAACTGTCCCTTCAAGGCGATCGAAATCGATACGGTTGACGGGTTTCAGGGTCGAGAAAAGGAAGCGATTCTCATAACGCTAGTTCGGTCGAATGCGATTGCTGAAATAGGATTTCTGGCAGACACTCGCAGAATGAACGTTGCACTGACGAGAGCCAAGCGAAAACTGATTGTGATCGGGGACAGTGCGACTTTGGCGACGAATGAATTCTACGCCAACATGATTGACTTCTTTGAGACAATTGGAGCCTACCGAACGATCTGGGAATGGGACCCAGCCATGGAGGATTAGGCTCTGTTTCTAAACGTAGCATAGGCATCTTGCCTGTGGGGATTTCTCTTGAATACTCAGGCTGGAAGCCTAAGCTACGTTGATGGATGATGACTTTAGAAACAGAGCCTAGTGCATTGTGACAGCTAAGATTTAGGGTTTGATAGTAGACGAGTCCCTGCGATTTGCGTCGCATACGGGACTCGTTGCCTCGTCCACTACCCTAAATCTTCTGTCCCAGACCCTAGGGCGTTGTTAAAATGTAACCTTGCCGTCGCAATTAAGTCGATAGGACTGAGGTATCAGATTGGTTTTGCCCAAAGGACTTGGAGGCGGTAGGCAATTTCGAATTGCAGAGTTGCCCTTGGGCCTTGCACGACAATTAGTTGCCGTTTTTCGTAGGGTAGGCTTCCAGCCTGTCAATGAAAAAACAGGCTGGAAGCGCTGGAAGCCTATCCTACGTCTTTCTGTTCGGTAGTTTATTGTTGTGAAACGCCTTAGCTTAGCTGGGGCTGTTAAAAAACTGGTATCTTCTCCCCTTCTCCTCCTCGGGATGGTTTTCCCCCGTACGAAACAGTTCCACTAACAGGACAAGTTCCCGGAATACCGCCACTAGAACATCAAACGATTGCTGCTCCAAACGAAAACAACACTGTTATTGCGATTCTCGCTTTGCAAACGGAATAATACGACTTAGAAATACAACGCATACCACTAAACTCCAAAACAAAAAAGCTTATTCGAAGTTACCCGCTACTTCACCACCTGAAACTGTGCCGAGTGCGCCTCGTATTAAAACCAGCCCAATGCGGGTGCCCGCGCGAGACAAGGATTCGACCCAGTCAACTTGAGCCGATGGATCGGCCCGATTATTCAGAATGTCCTTTTTTTGAGGTCCACATCTCGTGTGAGCGATTAGCGAACGCGCTTGCCGAGAATTTCGGTAATAACCAGGGCCAGTTGTTGACGGTCGTTTGCGTTCGTCACTGACTGGCTGTGCAAGACTTGCTGTGCTCCGAGCCCCGAGAAGCCCGCGTTTAACAAGGCTAGCGTTCTGTTGCTGCCAATCGTGATCGTTTCATTGTTGTTGACGGTTTCCGTGCGGCTCTTGCGGGTCCGATGAGTTTCGTCATTCTCGACTTCAATATCCTGATTCTTACCCACGCTTATCATCCGCGTAATCTTCAATCGGTCGGCAAAGCCGGTGATTATCTCTCCGGCAAGCAGTTGCCGCGCGCCGACGATCGAGAACCCTCGGCGCAGTAGTTCCGTGGTGACCAGTTGGATCACATGGGTGCTGCCGACGTGTGGGAGGGTGGCGATGACGGCTCCCTGTTTGGTGGACGCACGATTCATGGGTTACTCCGGTGTAGTTCTGCTTATAATGCTAGCCTTGAAAAAGAGCGTTGCAGGTTCAACTGTTTCCAATCGACCTGCACCCGCTCGCGTGCTCGATAAGGTTTAACTTATCGGCGACTGAGTTATTCCTGGCAGCGTTGTGTCCCCACAGAGCTCCACTGCGTTTGGCCCAGCACTGTTCATCCTAACGCTGCGCGAAGAACAAATCAAACAAATGATGTTCGTCCGGTTACGATCGCTGATGTAGCAATTCAGTTTGCTGACTCAAGTTCCTCGTGTTCGGTTGGTTGGGCCAGTCGTAATGCTTCAACCTGAGTCGAACTCCGAGCGATGGAGCATTTTTGATACAACTTGTGACCAACATGACGACAAAATGGGCGGTGAATTTTGTGGGCTCGATTATCTCTGTTGATTCTGTTCCAATAGGTTCCAAGCAAATCATGGGCCAAAATGCGTTTACACCACTTCATGGTAGGAAACATAAGTGTGTAGGAAGATTTTGGCGCATTTTTAGCTAGTAACCAATACCCGGTAGAAAGTGCCCATAATTTTTTTTTGAAACCCGAAAGAGAAATTGAAAATGAATCGTGCCACTTACGTCATATTGATTGTATTTACCGTTTCCTCGTTCGCTTCATTGGCTCGACAAGCTTCCGCAGACAATGGCACCATTGTTTCCGGTAGCGTCATCGCAATTGATTCTGTAAATCAAGTCATGCGAGTGTATGTTACCGGGGTCAACGGTCAGACTCTCTACGGTAGCCCGCAAACCAATTACGTCGATTACTTGGTCGCACCCAACACGGTTGTCGTTGGGCCAAACAATCAATTCGTCAGTCAAACCAATGTGTTTGTTGGGTCGCGAATTCAAATGCAATTTGCTGGAGCTTTTGCAACTACGGTTGTGGTTCTCGGAAACAGTTTCACTGGTGGGTTTGTAAACACGATTTCGCCGAATCAAAGCTATGTCTCAACGAACGTCGTTAGCTACTTACCTGCCCAAAGTTTCTCAACAGCTTTCCTACAAATTCCCCTGCAGAACCTCTTGCCGCAGCATTTATCCCACTCCGTTCACCATTTAAATTCCGCTTCTAACCACGCCCAACATTTGCAGCACGAAAATCCTTCATTGTACCGACATATTGGTATTCCGACTTATTCACACTCGACAGCTGCACACTCGACAACTGCACATTCCCATGCTGCACATGTTAGATAGGGATGAACGCAGTAGAAACGATTGCGAGATTCGCAACGGTAGTATGGGAGCGACAGCAGTTAGTAATGGGGTTCACACCACAATTTTTCTGGGTCTGCCACGCGGTCGAAGTGTTGACTCCAAACCCAATCGAATCGCCGTCTTTTGCACCCATCCTGCTTCGCCATAGGGACAGCTTCGCTGAATGCAGTGCTTGATTCTCTCGAGCGTTTCAGTCTGCATTTCCCCTTTCAATTGCTCGCGCCAGTCCAAAGGGAGCGGGACCGGTGGCATCGATAGCATTGGCGATGACGAATTCTTCTCCTTGTCCCGTCGCCACACGCTCGACCATTGCCAGTCCTGAACAAACTCGACCAAACCGGTCCGTACAGGATGCGATTCGACAAAGCAAATAACATCGAGCAATTGCAAATTGTCTTGGACCGGAAACGCACGAAAACGACGCTCATACAGTCCGCCCGTACCGGCCCGTCGCGGTTTCGTGTGCCAACGTGCTGAATGAGTCGTCGTCAACCAAGCCATCAACTTAGACAGATCGCCGTCCTTGCGAGGTATTAGAACAAGATGCCAGTGTTTAGGTAAAACGCAATACGCCAGCAAGCGGGGTTCGAATCGCTCTACTGTTTCAACTAGAACCGTGTCAAAATCTTCGTAATCCTCAAGGGAACGAAATATCGGCTTGAGCTTCAACCCTCGGCCAATAATGTGATATACGTAACCGCCCTGGCTATTGCGAGGTGGTCTACCCATCGGCATTTTTCCTCATTGGCTAATTCCATTGTGGATCGATTGGGCTATCCGTGATCTTGTCGTCTACGGATAAAATGTTATGGCCAATTCGCTTCAGCAAATTTTCCCACATTTCGGGATCATCGCTAAGCACCAAATCAGCATCGATGTCCGCGATCAACCAGCTCCCAACGTCTAACTCTTGCTCAAGCTGTCCAGGCCCCCAGCCAGCAAACCCGTCGAACAATTTAAGCTTGGCCTGTGGCATAACAAAAAGCTTCAACAATTTTTCTTGGTCGCTCGTCATGCTCAGGCCATCAATGCACTCCTCACTGCCTAGCTCAGCCTGATCATGCAATGCGATCAAGGGACCATCGACAGGCCCTCCACAGTAAAGTGGTCCGTCGTGCACGCACTTGAGTTCGCAAACCATCGATACGACTTTGTCGAGACGAAAGTCGGTGGGGCGATTCAAGATCAATCCAAACGCATGATCTTCGGCATGACGCACCAAATAAATGACGGAACGAAAGAAATTGGGATCGTCCATAAAGGGCGATGCGAGTAGACAGTTTCCTTGAAGCGATTTCGACATCAATTGGTCTCAAAATAAACTAAATCGAATGATCTATGAGTCCATAAACTGGGGTGCGATCGGGCTCTCTGTCTGTAATCTTACCATCTGCTGGTAGATTCCGGATTGGTCCAACAACTCCGAGTGTGTGCCGCACTGGGCAATCCGTCCTTCTGCTAGAACAATGATTTGATCAGCGTGGATAATTGTGCTCAAGCGGTGGGCAATAACAAAGGCCGTTCGTTGTTCCAAAAGCAATGACAAGCTAGATTGTATCAGCCGCTCGCTTTCGCTATCGAGATTGCTCGTTGCCTCGTCGAGAATCAGGATTTTCGGGTCTGCTAGCAATGCTCTCGCAATGGCAAGCCGTTGCCTCTGTCCTCCGCTAAGCTTGAATCCTCTCTCTCCGATTAAAGTATCGTAACCATTTGGCGACTTGGAAATAAACTCATCCGCCGCTGCCGCGTTGGCAGCTTGGACAACTTGGTCCACCGTGGCACCTCGCCGGCCGTAAGCAATGTTTTCGGCGATCGATCCATCGAACAAGAAGACATCTTGTTCGACGACGCCAAGTAGTTGTCGATAGCTGTGCAATTGAATATCCCGCAAATCAATGCCATCCACCAGGATGCGGCCTTGCTCAGGGTCAAAGAAGCGGGCCACCAAATTGCAAAGAGTTGTCTTGCCGGCACCACTTCGTCCGACAATCGCGATAGTTTGCCCAGCCCGAGCGTGTAAATCGATGTTCCTGAGAATCCACTGTTCGTTGTCTGGGTATCGAAACGCCACGGACTCAAATCGTATCTCGCCTTTTGCTTGTTTTCGATTGATACGAATCGCTCCAGGCCGATCTGCGAGTTCCTTGGGAGTCGCCAGCAAGTCCAAGATGCGATCGAGACCTGCTAGATTATTTTGAAACTGGACGGCACTTCCTGCAAGAGTGGCGATCGGCCCAAGCAGCATGGTCAAATATACCAGAAACATCATCAAATCCCCAAGCGTCAATTGCGATTGCAGGATCTGCCATCCGCCGTAAACCAGTAGGGAGGTCGAAGCGAGCGGAATGAGCACTTCCCAAACGATCTCGATCAAACGAGTGCGCCACCATATCAAAAGCTGTTGCCGGACCAAGACGTGATTGCCCTTAACATAGCGTTGCGTCTCGTTGCGTTGCCGGGCGAACGTCCGAACGACTCGAATTCCACCAAAAGTTTCCGTCGTATTGGAGTCGATCTTTTGACGCCGCTGACGAGCATCCCGGTACAACGGGCGAATCGAATAAATCCAAGTGCGATGGCTGTAGTAAACTGCTGGCAACAATAAAAGTCCCGCAGTCAACAGACGCCAATCAACGATGATCAAAATAACTAGGCTGCCGATCAATTGAACAATGGCTTGCCATGGATTGTAGAGCACGCTGAAGATCAATTCAGCGATCCCGCCGGCATCTTCCCGAAGCAGACTCGTGGCGCCACCAGACTTCAATTGCTGAATTTTGTGCAATGGCATATGGAGCATGTGCTCAAACACGCGGCTCCGAACCGACATCTGCACTTGATTGACAGCTTGAGTGCATGACCATCTGCCCCAAAGGTAAATTACCGTCCGTGCCAAGGTTACAGTGGCAACCAAAATCGCGATCCATACGAGCAGCAACATGGGTGACGGCTGTCCGATGATCTCGATCAGCCAATTCGGCATTGGTTTCGTTGGAACGGTCAACGCGCAATCGATCGCCAGCTTAGTGCCCAACGGCGGTATCAAGGCTAGGATAGTTGCAATCGTGACGGTTCCCAGACCAAACAGGATTTTACCGCGAAATCCCTTAAGCAATCCCCAAAACGAAGCGAAGAGTTTCCAAAAGCTCCTGTGCGAACGCGAAACGAGCTCATCTTTTTCTTTTCCGCTCATGGTTGCGTGAAAAGAGTCGAGCTCCTTGCCTGATTTTTCTTTTGCTCTTTTGCGAATCTCCGCTAAGTAATCACGGTATTCAAATCGACTAGTTGGCATGGACTCTGTTTCGGCAAGGGATTTTAAAGTGGGCGATCGCTACGCAATCGCTTTGGTCTTCGGTGGTAAGGGACCGTCCACAACTTAACATTGCAATTCAAAGTTAGCCGAAGGGCGCGAGCCCTCCGGTTTCTCGGCACCGGACGGCTTGCGCCGTTCCGCTAAAACGGCAACTTATTTACGGATAGTTCCTAAGTGATGCGATTGCTTATAACATTTTTTCTAACTGCAGGACGGTGTTGACCTTCGGTGCGATTGCCTTAGCACTGGTACGTTTATGAACTGCGCTAACCCAGGCCGTCGGATCTTGAGCTATCGGTGGCCAAGTGTTGTAGTGTGTAGGCAGCACTATTTTCGGACGAATCATTTCAATGGCCTCGATGCTTTCGTCTGGTCCCATCGTATACAAGTCTCCAATCGGGACAATCAGGCAATCCACGCCGTTACGAGCAATCAGTTTCAAGTCCGAAAACAGTGCGGTATCGCCGGTATAATATAGGTTGTACGTCGGAGCAACGTTCGACGCATTCTCCGCTGGACTATTGAATCCAATCAAGAAACCGCCACAGGCACCTCCGTACGACCCATCTGGCATGCTTGACGAATGGACAGCTGGCGTAAACTGTATAGTACCAAAAGGTAGGTGTGTTCTGCCCCCGAGATTCATTCCGATGCACCCCTTGACCCCATGCTTGGATTCCAACCAGGTGGCGATTTCGTAATTCGAGAGAACGACGGCATTGGTTCGACGTGCGATTTCGACTGCGTCAGCAATGTGGTCAAAATGACCATGAGAAATCAAGATGTGGGTCGGATTGAGACTCGTTGAGGCCACGTTGGCGGCCGGGTTGTCGTCAATAAATGGATCCAGCAGAATCCTCGTTTCCTCCGTTTCGATCCACCAGGTGGAGTGTCCAAGCCATGTCACTTCGATCGTCATAGTTCACTTTCGAGTTGGTTTTTGTAAATAAATCAGGTTTTGCACTGACGAAACGCACGAATATCAACTAATTTAGCATGCTTGCAGTTGTGGGCTAGCAGATAATTCACCCTCCACTTCCAGATGACGCCTTTCTATTGAGAAAGTGCGACACAAGCGCTGAGCTTGGTTCGTAGCACGATACCCCACCTAGTGAAGGTTCTTTTTTACTAGCTTGAGTCGCGTTACGAAAGTCAAGGCTCGCCACGCGGGATGCTTTTGCTAGAGTTGCTTCGTCGTGAGACGCTGCCAATCGATCTTTGAGCGGTTGCACAGCACTGTTTTGAGGTCTTTCGTAGGATAATTGTGTTGCCATGTCTAAGCCAAAGCGGCCCCGTATTGAATCTCCGTCTGTGCTTACGGGGGAACAGCGAATTAATAAGCTATTGGCTGCCGCTGGACTGGGTTCACGACGCCAAGTCGACGAACTAATCACTGACGGCAGAGTCGAGATCGATGGCAAAACGGTAACTCAAGTTGGCGTAAAAGTCGATGCAGACACCGCCAAGATTTCCGTTGATGGCGAAGCGCTAAAGCGGCATCGTCCCCTCTATTTTGCAGTCAATAAGCCGGCTGGCGTTTTGTGCACCAACAGTGATCCGGAGGGCCGTCCGCGAGTCATCGATTTGGTGCCAGGACATAATCGACTATTCCCAGTCGGTCGTTTGGACTCATCAAGTACCGGGCTCATCCTTTTGACCAACGACGGCGAGTTGGCTCAGCGATTGGCTCATCCACGCAACAGTGTTCCTAAGACTTATCACGTGGTCGTCGCCGGACAAGTTGAAATGGACTCGATGCGTCGTTTGCAACGCGGAATCTATTTGGCCGAAGGGTTTGCAAGAGTTGACGGAGCAAAAATTCGACGTGTCCGAAAGGGATGTACCGAGATCGAAATTACTCTGAGCGAAGGAAAGAATCGCGAGATTCGACGCGTTCTAGCGAGGCTTGGACACAAAGTCATTACCCTGCGACGGCTGGCAATCGGGCCGCTCCGACTGGCTACATTGCCAGAGGGAAGCTATCGCCCATTGTCTCAAGAAGAAGTCTCGCACTTGTACAACGCTGTTGAGGAGATAAAGCGAGAGAAAAAAGTCCAGCGCAAGGAAAAGGACCGACATCGATCCGCTGAAATGAACGGGGTCGGCGTGAATACACAGGATCGACTGGAGGTCGTTCCGAAAACGGATGCGCCGGAACCTTCAAACGCAAAAGGCCAGAAAACAAAGAAAAAATCCAAACGAGATAATTCACTGGACACTTTGCCGCCAATTTCTGAAAATCCATACAGCGAAGCGGAGGATCAAGAAGCGGAGGATTCTGGATTCAAGGACTCGATCCTAGTCAGGAATTCAGATCCCACCGTAGACGGCAATGTGCGGCGAGGCAAGGTGATTTGTTATAGTGACGACGATGAAGGTGCGAAGAATGAGTCGCTACTCGACGACGATTTCGATACGACTGGCATGGGCTTCGAGAATTTCGACGATGACGACGAAGACGACGATGACGACGAAGACGACGATGACGACGATGACGACGATGAATTAGAAGATGCTGCAAGCGAAGACGGAGAAGAAATTGAAGTTAGTCGATCGTCACGAAAAAAACCACAACAGTCAAGTAGCGATCGATCCTTGCGATCCAACAGATCATCTGCTAGACAAATTAAACAAGGAGTTGGCGGAGAAAACACATCCAGCTTCACTCGAAAAAAAGGGACCGGCCGACCAACTGGACCCAACAGCGGCCAGAGAGGGCGAGCAAGCTCCAAAGGTCGGACCGGTAGTCCAACCGGCCGAAAAAGTGAAAGGTCAAAAAGCCTTGGCGTTTCCACCGGCAGACCAGGTTCTCGTCCAAGTAAAGGTGCAGCTCGAAGCGGGACTGGATTCGGCGGGAAGAAAACGAGTGCCACGCGAGAGGGTTCTGGTGGCAGTAGTCGACTTGCTGGACTAGGAAAGAAGAAAGCAAGTGGAAGGAGATCTTTCGGCGGTCCAAAGGCAAGCAAAAACGCTGGAAAAGGCCGCTCGCCAGGCAAACGAGGTTAGGCTTTGTTTCAAAACGTAGCATAGGCATCTTGCCTGTGAGTGATAATCCTGGAATCTCAGGCTGGAAGCCTAAGCTACTTTCATTGATGGATGGCTTTAGAAACAAAGCCTATTGTAGAACCCAAACATGACATATTTGCAGGTTGAAGAAAAGCGTTTCGTCGTAATGGGCGTCGCAAATCGAAAGAGCGTTGCTTATTTCATCGGCAAAGCGCTCGAGGCGAACGGAGCATTGGTTGAGTACGTGGTTCGTAGCCAAAAACGCCGAGACGAAGTTAGCAAACTTTTTCCGAATAGTCCTATCTGGGTATGCGACGTCGAGAATGAATCGCAGATTCGCTCGCTTGCATTAGAGCTGGCAACCAACAAAGCACTCATCCACGGTTTGGTACACTCGATTGCGTTTGCGGATTACAGCGACGGGATGAAACCGTTTCACGAAACGACTCGCAAACAGTTTTTGCAAGCGATGGATATTTCGTGCTTTTCATTTGTTGCAGTCAGTAACGCCGTCAAGGAACTGCTAGCACCGACCGCTTCGATGGTTACTATAAGCATCTCAACGACACGCATGGCCAGTGAAAGTTACGGTTTCATGGCACCAGTCAAAGCAGCGCTTGATTCTTCTCTGGCGTTTTTGTCGAAATCGTTTAGTCGTTTTTCTAACGTCCGCTTCAACGCCGTGGGAGCTGGACTACTGAAAACCAGTGCATCAGCAGGCATTCCTGGATATGTCGACGCTTACCTGTTTGCAGAGAAGGCCATTCCAAGAGGTAAAGGGGTAACAACGCAAGAGGTTGCGGACACCGTTTTGTTCCTGCTCAGCCCTCGTTCATCAGGGATAACGGCTCAAACGATGGTCGTCGATGCAGGCATGTCTACGAACTACTTCGACAACGTCATCGTAACTCGCGTTGCCGGCGGCCAATAAGAATGTCGGAACGCGGTTTTAACGAAACGGACGTGCCTGTGATGCTGGACGATTGCTTACAACTCGTGGAACAAACGCACGGCACGTTCCTAGCCGTGACGGTACTGGCCAATCGTTCCTGGGAAGTGATCGTTAGCCCCGATGACGTACATCGTTTGATCGTAGTCGTGACCGCGTACGCCTGCTAACCGTCGCCTGAGAAAAAAACCAATCATGAAAAAAAACAATCTTGAAGTGACATTCCGGAACGGAATGCCTTTGGCAGCGTACTACTATCTGCCGCGACGAGCGGACGACAAATGCATCCGTGTTGAAAAACACGGACCAGGCTTGCTGGTCGATCTCTCGGCTGACGGATACCCCCTTGGTGTTGAGATTTCGATTCCAGCGCTGGTGACGGTCGATTCGCTCAATGCTGTTTTGCAAACCTATGGCGTGGATCCGATCGACCCGATTGAACTCTCGCCACTGAAAATTGCTGCATAGGGATGTTGGTCAAGCCAGCAAGCGTTTCTTTTGATCGGTATGTTAAGGCATTCAACACGCCCTTCGAGGACTCAGGGCGTGCCAATAAGCGGGATAGGGGGCTGCGTCGATAGCGTACATTCTAGCTTACGAAACTTGTTCACCAGCAATGGCGTAACTGTCGAGTTCCGTGATCAATCATGCATTCCTCAATCGCCGATTTGGCAACTCTCGGAAGGTTATTCGAGGAATTTCGTCCTCGACTAATCGGAATGATTGAGCGTCGCATCGATACCGCACTTCGAGCTCGCATCGACCTACAAGATATTCTTCAACAAGCGTATCTTGTCGCACATGTAAAATGGCCAACCGTTTCGACGAAATACGAAATGAAAAACTGAACCAGTCAGGCTTTAGCGTCTATGCCTGGATGTATCGAATTACTTTGGATGCACTCATTGAAGCGTATCGCAGGCAAAGCCGAGGCCCACGGGACTTGCGTCGCGATGTTCCTTGGCCGGAAGCATCTGCGATGCAGCTTGGTATGGGATTGTTGGGTGGCGGAACGAGTCCCAGTAATAGAGTTGTTCGCGAAGAACTTCGTGATGATGTTCGCAAGGTATTGAGCATGCTAAAGGACGAGTATCGCGACATTCTTTGGATCCGGCACATTGACCAGCTCGACTATCATGAAATCGCAGAGGTGCTGAAAATATCGGAAAACAACGCAATGGCTCGTCACCTGCGTGTTCTCAAAAAGTTCAAAGAACTTTGGAAACAGCTCCAACATGAACGAGGATCGATACTAACGCAGCCGAAAACAACTGGTTGATGCTGGAGATCCAAAACACTCGGCTTTCGGTACACAACTCACGATGGGCTGATGGCTGTTTGGAAAAGATCCGGAAGTTAAAGTCAAGCTCATGCGAAGAAACGCTACTTCGTGACGAGGCATCGTTGTTGCTTCAGGGTATGGATGCCAGGATCACGAAATTCATAAATCTCCAACCTATTGAAATTTCGTTTGATGCGACAGGAAATCGATTGTTGATGACATATCAATTTTCGGAACCAAAATCCACGGTTGTCCGCCAGATTGCCAAGGTTTGGGACGCTTCGAAAGAACGCCTAGACGTGCTCGCAGAATCGCGACATGATGTACGGACCAATCACATTTCGACGCGATGGTGTGCCTGTTCAGCTAACCTGGGACAAAAACGCTTCGAACAAAATAGTTATGCAGAACCTGCGGAATCAAACTTCCGTTCGTCAGTTTGAATACCCGAGCGATACAACTGGAGCGCCGAAGGCTTGGTCGGTAACGGAAGGTGGCGATCACGACAGGCAATTTGAGTTCGCCACGGACTCTCAAGAGTTTGAGGGTCGCCCAGTTTTGAGGGCAGGTGATTCCTTTCCACCGCTGTCTCGGGCCCCGAGCATGGTGACGACCGCCTCTTGGACGAATGCGGTTCGAGATTCCTTTGCGTTGATCACTTCCATCGCGTACCATGATGAATCGACGAACAAACGGTTGCAGACGAAGGCCACGATCGAGCGTTTTTTACTTGTGTCGAGTCAACTCGTCGGCCTCGCTGAACCGAGGCGTTCGTCGATAAGCTTCGCTAGCTCCGCTCGAATCTCTGCGAGTTCAGATGTAGAGACTGCTCCGATCAATTCCTTGATCCGTCCACGGTCAATCGCTCTGATCTGAAAGACGAGAGCAACAGAGTCTGTCCGCAATCCCGAACTACTGTTTGCGTTAACTCTTGCTGTCCCTGAAAACCGAAGCGCTGCCATGGCGCTGCTCAGCGGAATGAGGATGGTAGTCGGAAGATTCGCGGCATAACCATCGTCCTGCATGATGATGGCTGGTCTACGTCCTGATTGCTCACGCCCGCCAATGTCCGGTAGTTCGACCCAATAAATCTCGCCAATCTTCATTTCTCATCCAGTTCCAACTTTTCGATCCAACTCCATGAATCATCACTGGCTTTGTCCCATGCTTCGATCTCCGCCCTTAGAGCCGATGGCATTTCACCAGGCTGAAGCCGAATTTCCACGTGGCTTCCTTCAGGCAAGGGCTCATTTGATTGCGGCACGACTACACCGTTTCGCACAATGCCGGGAATTCCAATCTGCTGACTCAAGTTTTTGACCTCCACTTGAATTGAATTCTTCGCCAATGAATTGTATTGTACTCGAAATCATCAAACGTTGTACAATCAACGAACAAAGGATTGCAGACAAAAGAATAAAGAACAGGCAGAGCGATTGACTGCTTTGCCGGATTTGGTAATCGTTGGGATTGGCTTTGGGATGCTGTTTGGAGTCTGCAATAATGACGATTTCGAGATCTCGGTTGGTAGATACGGACGTAGCTCGTTGGTATCACTGTGTTTCCAGATGCGTTCGTCGGGCTATGCTTCTTTCCGAAGATGGCTCGCCAGGGCGTAAAGATTGGATCGACCTGCGTTTGAAGGAACTTGTTCAGATTTTTGCTATCTCCGTCGGTGGGTTCAGCATCATGGATAACCACCTTCATTTCTTGCTCCGTATTGATGTGGAACAAGCTACTCAATGGTCGCCAATGGAAATCGCTCGGCGATGGATGACTTTCTATCCCCCTCGCGGTGCCGATCGCAAACCTGTCAAAGTTACTGACGAGTTCTTGTAACTCAAGGCTGACAACCCAACTTGGGTTGAAGAAACTCGCAAACGATTGTCATTCTAAGCGATTCACTCAGAATTCGTTACCGCTGCTAGATACTAGTATCTTATGCTGGTGGATTACACGAGTCGGTTGGTTCGCGATGGCAAAGCGTTAGTATCAGCGGTAGTGGAAAACATCTTTACGAGACCTGGCAGCAGCGCGGAGAGTTGGGGCGCACGGTTGCTTAAGCTGAGTGGACCAAGATTGATGGGTCGATTTCTAGCAGCCAGTCGAGATCGGCTGCGGGAGATAGCCCAGCGGCTGGGCGTCCGGCATGTTGCGAACGTCGGTTAGGGCGCGATAGTTGGCTAATTAGGCGTAGCAAGAAGCAAGGCTGGGTTAGGTGCTGCGCGCAGTTCGGTTTTGAAGGACATCGAAGGACTGAATTGGGGGTTTCTGGCTTGAAAACTATCGAGTTTTGACGGCAGTCGGTCCGATCTACATGAGTGCGAGTATCGGCAACTTATCTCGGCCTGCTTAGAGCTGTGCCTGTCCTTTTTCTTTTTCTTTCCTTGAAAAGCAAAACCATGGATGCACCTTTCCTCACAGTCCGAGACGGCCACCACTTAACGTGGCGACCATCTCTTTGTGAAGTGCAAACGGGACCATTTTCCTCATCGCAAGTGCATCGCGTCGCGCCCTCACCCCGAGCCCCTCTCCCGCGCGCGGGAGAGGGGTGCCGAAGGTGAAATTTTTGACTCGTCGGAGATTGTTGCCGTACATCTTATCGGAAAAACGGTCCGCTCTTGCTACCTCATGGGTATTGATGAACGTTCCGCCAAAAATCACGATCATAGAAAAACCTGAATCGAACGGGCCACTTTCGCCTTACCTCCAATTCACATTCGCGTGCTTCATGCAAGGACATCTTTGACCACATTGCCGTGGACGTCCGTAAGGCGGTAGTCGCGACCTTGGAAACGGTAAGTCAGGCGAGTGTGATCAAGGCCCAGCAAGTGCAATGCGGTGGCGTTTAGATCGTGGATATGGAAAGGGTCATTGACGATGTTATAACTAAATTCGTCAGTCTGACCAGAGACATGGCCACCTTTTACGCCAGCACCGGCCATCCAAATACTGTAGCAGCGTGGATGGTGATCGCGTCCATAGTTGTCCTTGGTGAGCTCACCTTGCGAATATACTGTTCGACCAAACTCACCACCCCAAATGACGAGCGTTTCCTCCAGCATGCCACGCTGTTTGAGTTCTGACAGAAGTGCGGCAGTGGGCTGGTCGGTGTCATAGCATTGGCTGCGGATGCCGCTTGGAAGATTATTGTGTTGATCCCAGCCACGATGGTATAGCTGAATAAAACGTACGCCTCGCTCTGCAAGGCGTCGGGCAAGAATGCAGTTTGCAGCATAAGTTCCTGGCTTCTTTGATTCTGGACCGTAGCGGTCGAAAATGTCGACAGGTTCCTTCGACAAGTCGGCTAACTCCGGCACAGCAGTTTGCATTCGGAAGGCCAATTCATATTGATCGATCCTGGCTTGAGTTTCCGGGTCGTGATTCTGAGCAAACTGCATACGATTCAAAGCGACAACATCGTCGATCATGGCGCGGCGGCGATCGGTGCTGATGCCAGGCGGGTTTGACAGGTACAAAACAGGATCTTTGCCCGAACTGAATCGCACTCCTTGAAAGCGTGAAGGAAGGAAGCCCGCTCCCCACATGCGTTCGTGCAATGGCTGAGCGTTTGTGGGACCACTCGGTCGCGAGATGAGGGCAACAAACGCTGGTAACTCCGAATTCTCCGAACCGAGGCCATACGAAACCCACGCACCAAATGCAGGTCGACCGCCTGTCTGATGTCCTGTCTGCAGCAGCGTCATCGCAGGGTCGTGATTGATTGCTTCTGTGTGCATCGACCGAATAAGGCAGATTTCATCGGCGAAATTCGCAGTGTGCGGCAGTAGTTCGCTCAGCCACATACCAGACTGACCGTGCTGCTGAAACTGAAAGACCGACGGTGCGATTGGGAACCGTTTCTGTCCAGAGGTCATCCCAGTCAGTCGCTGCCCGTTTCGAATGGAGTCCGGCAACTCCATATCATATTGCGAGCCAAGATTGGGTTTGTAATCAAAGAGATCCAGTTGCGAAGGTGCTCCGGCCTGGGTCAGCCAAATTATGCGCTTGGCTTTTGGCTTCAAATGTTGTTGCTGCGAGCTTAAGAGCTGTGGATTCATCAACGATGCGAGCGCAACCGAACCAAGAAAATGACGGCGGGGAAAAATAAAATCATCGTGACTAAAATCAGGATCATCTTCGTTCCGGTTTTCGCTCTTCATTATTTTGTCGTTTCTCTTTCTCAGTCCTTGTTGATGGTTTCATCGAGATTGAGCAATGTGCTGGCAACTGTTGTCAAAGCTGCGAGGTCGATTGTGTTGAGCGTTTTGTCCCAACCCGCATCGCCGACGGCAAGCAATAATTGGGCAGCTTGCTCGTCGCGTCCAAAATCAGTCAGTGCATGCTCGTAGGCTCCTCGCAAAACTAGCATTTCGTCGGGGCGTGGGCGGCGAGCAAGGATTAAGCGGAACCCATGATTTAGGCGGAATTCGATGGTGTCCCCACCATCTCGCAACATGCGTTGGGCGATAAATCGGGCGGCTTCAACGTAGGTTGGGTCGTTCATGAGATTTAGCGCCTGTAGCGGTGTATTTGTGCTAGGGCGACGCAACGTACATGTCTCGCGAAAAGATGCATCAAAGAGGAGCATGGCGGGATTGGGTACGGATCGCTTCCAGTACGTGTAGAGGCTACGTCGGTGCAGATCGTCGCCAGTACCGGGTACGTAAACGTTGTACCCATTTCCCGCAGTCACCTGCTCGTAAAGGCCTGGCGGATGATATGGCCTTACGGATAGTCCGCCGAGCTTCCGTACAAGCAGTCCACTAGCAGCCAATGCTTGGTCCCGGATCAACTCGGCATTAAGGCGACGGCGAGGACCGCGAGCAAGTAAATGGTTGTCGGGATCAATATCGTGAAGTGTGATTTTTAGATTGGATTGCTGCCGATACGTTGCACTTGTCACCATGAGTTTCATAACGTGTTTTACGTCCCAACCGTTGTTCATGAATTCCAAGGCCAACCAATCGAGAAGCTCAGGATGGCTGGGCAGTGCTCCCTGCGAACCGAAGTCCTCGCTCGTTACCACAATTCCTTTACCAAACACTTGTTGCCATAAACGGTTCACCGTCACTCGCGCAGTCAGAGGATTCTGCGGACTGACTAGCCATTTGGCCATTCCTAGGCGGTTAAGTGGCAAGCCATCGCTTAATCCAGGAAGAACGCTAGGCGTGGCTGCGCGAACCGCTTCGCCGGGTTTGTCATACGCACCTCGCATCAGGACGAAAGTCTCACGTGGCTCCAGCATCTCCTCCATTACCAGCGTAGTCGGTATTTCCCCTTCCGCAGTCGTGGTCTGCTTCTTGAGCGATTCGAGTTCATCGCTTAAGCGTTGGTGTTCCGGATGCTGAGTTAAACGAAACTCTCGAAGCTGCTTTGTCTCAGCCTCTGAGCGCTGTGTCGGTTCTTTTTTCGCGACCAAAAGGATGAATGACGGAACAATCAACTCTGTTTCCGAGCCAGAAATAAACACTTGCCAACTCGACGGTCCATCGGCACCATCGATTTCAATCGAAATATCTATTTCAGTTGGCGATTCGCCCTCCAACGCCTCTGCAAACTCGAAAACGGCCTCCACCGGACTCTCTGGCTTCAACAAAACTTTCGCAACAGTCTTGCGGTTTTTGTCGAGGACTTTGGCTAACTCTGTTGTCTTCATCGACTCTCCCCCAGCTCTGGCCCTCAACTTGAGTGGCTCTTTGCCGGAGACTTTCAACTCGTTCCATTGAAGACTAACAGTTGGAGCCGTCGTAGTGCATACAAGGCGCATCGCAGTGGCTCGCACATTTGAAATCTTTGTCTTTAGCGTAACGGCGGCTCGCTTCGTTTGCGGTCCAATTTCTACTGAGTACGTTGTCGAATCAATGGTCGGCGTCTGCGCGCCTCCGCTGGCTTCGAGCAACTCGGTTGGCTCCCAATTCACAATGTTGGTGACCACACGATTTGCCCACGCATCCAAGCCTACAGACGATTGATCCACCACTGCAGCAAATCGACTCTTCGACGTCTCGGTTTTTAATTTCAGTTCAGCAATCTTCGCCTCAATTTCCGGCGCGGGTATTTTTAGAAAGGGTGGAGCGTTCTGCCGAATGGGATTCCCATAAATACCTACGCCGCGTTCAGGCACATTGTGAAAGAAAGCCTTCATAGCGTAGAAATCGCGCTGCGTGAAAGGATCGAATTTGTGATCGTGACATCGAGCGCAGTTGAAAGTCTGCCCGAGCCAAACTGCAGCAGTCGTTTCCACTCGGTCAGCAGTGTATTCTGCTAAAAACTCTTCTGCGATGATCCCGCCCTCTTCGTTGAGCATATGGTTGCGATGAAAACCCGTTGCAATGCGTTGATCGAGCGTTGCATCCGGCAGCAGATCGCCGGCAAGTTGTTCGATGGTAAACTGGTCGAATGGCATATTGTCATTAAAGGCACGGATGACCCAATCTCGCCACGGCCATAGTTCGCGGTCTCGATCCACTTGGTAGCCGTTGGAATCCGCATACCGTGCGGCGTCCAACCAGTCGACTGCCATTCGTTCGCCATAGTGAGGTGACGTTAGCAAGCGGTCTACAACCTTGTCATATGCTTTCGCCGAAGAATCATTTACAAACGCATCCACCTCCTCGAGTGTTGGCGGCAGACCAATCAAATCAAGCGTCACACGACGAATAAGCGTCTCTTTTGAGGCCTCGGGGGAGGGCATTAAGTTATCTTGAGCAAGCCTGACATGGATGAAAGCATCAACAGGATGACTTTCGGCATTTGTAGGTAGCGGTGAATTTAGGATCGGCACGTATGACCAATGGTTACCCCACGCCGCGCCTTGAGCGATCCAGCGCTTTAGCAATTCCTTTTGCCGTGAAGTAAGTTTCTTATGCGAGTCCGGCGGAGGCATAATCTCGTCAGCATCGACAGATTCGATTCGATGCATCAACGAACTCGCCTCCGGTTTACCCGGTACGATTGCGGAGGTCCCGTTGCTGATTGCTTTGGAGGTCGCTTCTTGATCCAATCGCAAATCAGCTTGGCGGGCTTTTTCATCCGGACCATGGCAGGAGAAGCAATTCTCAGAAAGGATCGGCCGAATCTCTCGGCTAAAGTTCACTGGGGCGTCTGCACAAGCAGTCAACGGCGAAAACAACAACGTAGCGAATCCAATCAGCAACAATTGTCGATGCAAAGTCATAGGATTCTGCTTGGTGGGTCGTTTAGTACTTTGAAGATTCAATCAAATATTAAGCAAAACTTTTACAATTAGCAATCAGATTGAGAATTGTCGCTCGTTGCTAATTATTCATTTCTTTGGCGGTCGAAGGACGAAATCTACAGGTCCTCGCGGGGGGGGCAACCACATGCTTTATCCGTGTTAATGCAAAAGTAGAAACATATCGTGAGAGTGACCACAAATGGCAGGTTTTCCGAAAATAAATGACTAGCAGAGCGTTGCAAAACTCGTATTTTGCGAATACCATATGCCTGCTTGTGAATGTACCCAGGATGGGAACAAGCGGGCGCTTTTCTGGCTATTTTGCGTCCATGTTGACTAATGATTTTGCAACATGAGGAAAATGATGGTTAAACGTTTCAATCGAAAAAAGTTTTTGTCCGTAGCCTGGCCATCTTTAGTGGAATGTCGATTGGGGCGCAGGCAAACGTCGTAAAGCCTTGTGCATCAAATTACACGTAATATTCTGGCTAGATTTGCTCTCGATTGATAACTTTCTTGAGAAAACTCCCTCCGGAATTAACATAGATCCCTAATGGATTCTTTTTTTAGAACACATTTTCATTCATTCGGCAGTCAGTTAAAGGCTTCAAAGTGCTTCAATTAGTTAGGGAACCTGGAATTTCAAGGGAATCGTCTTCAGATTCCGAGGTTGACGTTTTGCCTGGGCAGAATGTTTGTGAAGCAAATGTCCAAAGTCAGGGTGAATTACGAACCATTGCTTTGTCGAGCTTAATCCATCACCCGATGCCTAGGTGGAAACGTTGGTTCGATTTTGTAGCCGCAGGTTTATTGTTAGTGGTTTTGACGCCGCTTTTAGCCATGATTTGTATCTTCATCCGCTGTGTTTCCAAAGGACCAGTGCTTTTTTCTCAGGAACGCCTGGGCGAGATGGGAAAGTACTTTGTCATTTACAAGTTCCGAACTTTGCATCCGGCAAATCCAGCAAAGGTTACAAAAGAACATCGACAATTCGTAGCGGAATTGGCTAACCGAGATGTTGCAGCCGCAAAGCCAGATTTGAAATCCCGATTGATTCCATGGGGAGGTTTTTTGCGAAGTACTTCGCTGGATGAATTACCGCAATTGTTAAACGTCCTTAAGGGCGAGATGAGTCTGATAGGACCACGTCCTGATGTGCTTGACTGGCAAGATTATCCGGTTTGGCAACTAAAACGATTTGAGGTCACACCTGGGATCACTGGTTTGTGGCAAGTGAGCGGCAAAAACCGATTAACTTTTCGCCAAATGGTTGAATTAGACATTCGTTATATACAGCGCCGATCGGTTTTGTTGGACATGTGGATACTGGTCCAAACGGTTAGGTTATTGTTCAAACGAGACAATAAATAGTGTTTTGCATTCTCGCTAGTCGACAAATTACTTTCAAATCCAAGAAATAGCCAACATGATTCGCATCGGTATAGTAGGTTTAGGATATTGGGGGCCGAACTTAGTTCGTTGCTTTTCCGAATTGAACGATTGCAAAGTGACAGCGGTTTGCGATCAAAGCTACGACCAGTTGATTCGTATCAAGGATCGCTATCCAGGTGTGTATCCGATCGAAGACTATGATGCGTTATTGCAACGAAATATCGTTGATGCGCTAGTTATCGCAACCCCTACCAATACGCACTTCGAACTCGCGGCCAAAGCGCTTTCGAAGGGGATTCATGTCTTCATCGAAAAGCCCTTGGCCAAGACTTCGGAGCAGTGCAAGGCTTTGATCGAATTGGCAGAACGAAACAGCTGCACACTCTTTGTTGGGCATGTCTTCCTGCACTCGTCGCCGGTCCAAACATTGAAAACCATTATTGACTCCGGCGAGCTGGGCAACATCAATTACATTAGCAGTCGTCGGCTAAACCTAGGACCAGTCAGAAAGGATGTTAGCGCCTTGTACGATCTTGCGCCGCATGACATTTCGATGATGATGTTCTTTTTGGGTGCTAAGCCGGATCGAGTCAGCTGCACAGGAATCGATCTGCTCAAGCCCGGAATTCACGATGTCTGCAATCTCTCGATGAGTTTTGCAGATCGGACTATGGGAATGATTCACGTCAGCTGGCTTGATCCCCGAAAGGAGCGAGTGCTAACGGTGGTAGGTGACAGAAAAATGGCAGTTTACGATGACCTAGAGCATGAGAAGATAAAAATACACGACAAAGGAATCGAAGCGCCTCCGATGTCAGGCGATTTCGCTGAATTCCAAATATCTTATAGGTATGGGGGAAGCTATTGTCCGTTTGTAAAGGAAAGAGAACCACTTAAAGCTGAGTGTGCCGATTTTATTCGTTGTATTCGAGAGGAAACTACACCGCTGACTGGAGGAGAGAATGGTTTGGCGGTCGTGGAAGTATTGGAGGCTGCCCATCAGTCTTTGTTGAACAATGGTCACCCAGTCGAGTTGTCGTCACTCGACAAACCCAAACGTAAGACCAGAGCGAAAAGCGTACGCTAGAAATTATCCGGAATTGCGATTATTGCAATCGTACAAAACATGAAGATTCATCCCCAGGCTCTCGTTGAGACCGATCAAATCGGCAGCGGTACATGCATATGGGCCTTTGCGCACGTGATGAATGGCGCCAAGATTGGCTGTAAAGTCAACATTGGCGACCATGCATTTGTAGAAAGTGGAGCATCGATTGGAAACAACGTCACCATAAAGAATCAAGTATGTATTTGGGAGGGAGTAACGATCGAGGACGACGTGTTCATTGGCCCCCGCGTCACCTTTACAAACGATCGCTATCCTCGATCTCCGAGAATGGCAGAAGCTGATCAGCGATACTCTTCAAAAGCGAATTGGCTCGTCTCGACGTTGGTTCGAAAGGGTTGTTCGATAGGTGCCGGAGCTACCATTTGCCCGGGAATTGAGCTCGGCCCTTATTGTGTGATTGGGGCTGGTGCGGTGGTAACGCGAAGCGTGCCAGCATTTGCGCTGATGTTGGGAATGCCAGCGCGCCAAGTGGGTGTTGTTTGTACGTGCGGCCAGCCGCTGGATGGAGCGATCGACGTAGGCTTGTGCCGGTTCTGCGGCGAAACGGGAGTAATTCGAATGAGCAAAATCGAAGTTTTGTGAGAGAAACATGGTAATCCGGACCAACTGATTACTATTGACTAGCAGGTGTTTGACCTGTCTCTTTTGTTTTTCGTCCTATTTTTCATCAGGATTAGTTTGTTCATTTCTCGTGAGTTTTCTAGGTTTTACCAATGCAGTTTGATTCAAATTCCATACCACTTGTTGATCTTGCTACTCAATCGCGTGCGATTCGCGACGAAGTCTTAACACGCATGTCTGCCGTCATTGACGCGGGTCGATATATTCTTGGCGAAGAAGTGGAGCATTTTGAAACCCAATTCGCAGAGTACTGCCAAGTTCCACACTGTATCGGTGTTGCAAACGGTACCGATGCTCTGCACTTAGCCTTACGAGCGTTAGACATTGGCAAGGGCGACGAGGTAATCACGGTTGGCAATTCTTTCGCCGCTACAGCTTTTGCGGTCGCCTATACAGGTGCAACGACCGTTTTTGTCGATATCGATCCGGCTGACTTCAATATCGATGTAAACCTCGTCGAAGATGCGATTACAGAACGTACGAGAGCTATTCTTCCGGTGCATCTTTATGGACAGCCAGCACGAATGATGGAGTTGCGTGAGATTGCGGATCGACATGGATTGCGAATTGTCGAGGATTGTGCTCAATCCCATGGCGCCGAAGTCAGTGGCCAGCGTTGCGGATCGTTTGGTGATATTGGTTGCTTTAGTTTTTATCCCGGAAAGAATCTCGGAGCGTTCGGAGATGGTGGCGCGAACACAACGCGAGATCCCAAGCTGGCCGAAAAGCTACGACTGCTCAGAAATTATGGACAACGGGTCAAGAATCAGCACGATATGCTTGGGTATAATTGCCGTTTGGATACGCTTCAGGCCTGCGTGCTTCTGACAAAGATGCAATACATTGAGAATTGGACTGAGCAAAGGCGCCAAGTAGCCCAGTGGTATGAAGAAGAACTCGCCGAAACAGATCTGATTCTACCGCAAGAGCGAGACGAAGTTCGACACGTTTATCATTTGTATGTGGTTCGCCATCCGCAACGCGATCTATTCATAAAGCATCTAGCGTATAATGGCATTGCTTGCGGCATTCATTATCCTAATCCACTTTTTAAGGCTAAGCCATTCGAAAATTCGGTCACGATACCGATGGATTTACCTGTGTGTTCACAATTGGCAAACGAGATATTCTCGTTGCCAATGTATCCAGAAATGACTCGACAACAGGTATCGAGAATTGGCGATTCGATTCGTTCATTTAGTTTGCAAGAGGTATCGCGATTATGATTGCTCCTGAATCGAGCTCCCCTGAATCGAGCACCCACGATAGTTTGGAGTCCAAAACGGATATTGCTGCTACACGCCGGCAAGCTGACTTGCAGTTAACGAATGAACTCGCCGATGATGCGAATGATCGGTTGACGCGAAATCCGACACGGATCCACTATCGCGAGTCAGAGCATATGGGGCGTATTGCAAATTTAGCTTCGTATATCGAGATTCTTTTTGTTCATCGGCGGCTTCTCATCTCAACGATGCTCGCATCATTGCTCTTAGGTTGGGTTGCATTGCTCGCCTGGCCCCGGAGTTATATGTCCGAAGCGAAATTGATGCTGCGTGTCGGACGCGAGACGATTTCGCTCGACCCCACTGCAACGACGAGCCAGACGCTTCTGATGCAAAAGACACAAGAAGAAGAAGTGAATTCTGCTTTGGAGATCCTATCGAGCAGGCAGCTTGCAGAATCGGTTGTCAGAAGGCTGGGGGTGGACTCTGTGGTAAGCGGTGACTTGCCAAAAACACCAGAATCTGCAAATAAGAAAAGTGGAACTGACGGGCTTTCCTTGTCGAATTGGCTTACCAAACAGGCTTCAAACACAATCGATTTTTGCATTTCGGCGACAGGAGTTCGAGACAAGGTTAGCGATCAAGAATTGGCTGTGCAGAAGCTGCAAAAAACAATAGGGATATATGCTCCTAAAAAGTCGACAGTGCTTACGATTCGAGCAGATGCAAAGTCTCCTGAAATGGCTCAGGCTATTGTTTCAACTCTAACAGACGAATTCCTCAACGAACACGTAAAAGTCTCAGCCACCGAAGGCTCTCTTTCCTTTTTCGAAGAACAAGCCAAAGAAGGCGAACATAAGTTGATTGAGATGTTGACGAAGCGAAGCGGAATGTTGCAGGAACGAAAAATCTCTTCGGTTGTCGCTCAACACCAGTCCCTTGGTTCGCAACTAGGATCGATTGAAGGTAGTTTACTTTCCGCACAGAGTTCGCTTCAACAATCGATCGCGGAGGTCAGCGATCTGGAAGGTAAGGCCGCAACTGAGGACGTGGAAGTCGTTGCCTCCAAACAAAAACAGGGAGACCAGACATGGAGCGTTATGAGAGGCAAATTGTATGAATTGGAGTTGGAAGAGTCTCGGCTTGCCTCACAGTACACATCATCCCACACGCGATTGGGGCAAGTTCGCGAACAATTAACAGGTGCCAAACTGATCCTCGACAAGCTTGAAAGTGAGCGAGAAGATCACAGTACAACTCCGAATCCGGTTCGCATCCGGATTGAGAGTGACCTGCAGCGAACCAAGACAGCAGTCGCAGGCCTAGAGTCGTTGATTGCCGAAACGGAGCTGCAACGAAAGGCTAAGCAGCAAGAAATTCGAGAACTCCTGAACTTTGAAGTCAAGCTTGGACAGCTCGATCGAGAAATAGCCGTCTCTGAATCCAGTCTTCGATTGCTACAAGAAAAGCAAGAGGAAGCGAGGGTGATTGAAGAACTTCGAGGCAAGCATATCTCGAGCATTGGTGTTTTCCAGCCAGCAAGTTTCGTCGAAAAGCCTGCGAGCCCTAAAAAGCCAGTCCTCGCCGCAGCATTCTGCATGATTGGACTATTAGGTGGAATTGGTTGGGTGTTTATGCGAGAAATGACCTCGGCGACCTTCCGAACACCTGAGCACATTGAGCGGGATCTGGATCTCCCAGTGCTCTCCTCAATCCCGTACAGTTCTCGGCTTTCGAAGCTGCGTCGATGCCCGCGACCTCAGCACTTGGTAGACATCCGTGTCAATTGCCGCTCGATATTGTCGGAGATACTGCTTTCACGTCCGCAGATTAAGGGGAAGCCGTATCGGGGAAAGACGATTGGAATTTTGGGAGTTGAAGAAGGAGGCGGAGCAAGTACAGTTGCCGTTGGTTTGGCACTTGCTAGTAGTGAAGACGCAGGACTTCGCACCACATTGATCGACTTTGATTTGACGAAACGATCGGTCTCTTCTGCATTCGAACTAAACGGATCACCCGGATTTGCAGAACTTGTTTCTGGAGAAGCAGACCAGGAGGACTGTGTGCAACACTTCAAGAAGCGGCCACTTAGCCTGATCGCAGGCTCGTCAACTAGGTCTAGTCGCCGGTTCGAAGCTGAACCACTTGAGGTCATGAGAGTCCTAAATGAATTGCTGGATACCAATGCGTTGGTCATCGTTGATTTGCCTCCAGCCAGCCGGCCTGACCAAACCCTTTCGATTACACAGCATATCGACCATGTGATAGTCGTAATCGAGTCGGAAAAGACTGGGCTAGTAGAAGCGAAACGCTTAATTCGTCAACTTGAGGCCAGCAACGCGGATGTGGTTGGGATCATTCTTAACAAGTCTCGGACCTATTTGCCAAATTGGCTCAGCGGCTTGCTCCGATAGCCTATAGAGATCCTTAGTAGTTGCGAACGAAGCCTATTTCGGCGAAACAGAAAATTGTCACAATCCATTTCGGTATCCTACTCACCTAGATTTGCGCACCATGCGGTTCAAAGCTACAAGGCCTTGAACTTGTCATGGCATGAACGTGCGGCTTTAGGACTTGGGATTTTTGAGATCCCGATCCAGCTCGACAAATATTTTATGTTCCATCAACGCGATGCGGATCTTGGAGCGGTCGGCGGATTCAACGTCTCGATTACAACCATCTGCTTGGTCTATTTGTATGCGTTCTGGTTTAGTGCGGCGGCAATTCATCGTCAAGATCGCCAGCGAGAGTTCTTCTTCGGCTTTCCCCAAATCTTCTACATTTTAACGGTTGTGCTCAGTATTTTCGCTGCGAGCGTTCCTTTGTTGGCAATGTTCGATTTGTTTTTATTGGTCCAAGCGTACGCACTCTTCTTCTATCTAGCCAACCGATTAAGAACGTACGAAGATTTGGTTTTCGGTATTTTAATGCTAGCCGCGACGATGGCGATGCAGAGTCTTTTCATTTTTGGATTAGCATCGTTAGGCCGTGGTGCCGCTGGCCAAGATTTTCGATTTGGCCCCGTCCTTTTGTCGGTTTGGCCCGATGGTCGTATCGCGGGCTCACTCCATTCGGCGGTCGTAGCCGGAAGCCTGCTGGCTATACTTTGGCTTCCTGTCATGGCGTTGAATTTAAGCGTTCGATCTAAGCGCGACTGGATACTCACCGCAGGTGCAATGGCTGCTGGAATACTGGCATTACTCCTGACTCAGACTCGAGGTGCCGTGCTCACCGTTGGCATCGGAACGATCGTCATCGGCTTAGGGATGCAACTGCGAGGATGGTTACCCAAATGGGCCGTCGGGCTAGCTTTCGTTATGGCGATCGCTGGTGCCTATCCGATGGCGTATATCGTCCAGAAGCGAGTCATGGGTGACGATGAAGGTTCAGCAGAATCTCGAAAGCACTTGTCGCTTATTGCGATTGAAACCATCAGCAAAAGTCCGGTATTCGGTTACGGAGCAGGCAACTGCCATCTAGCCTGCGAGCCGGTCGCGAACTCTGGATTGTTTCGGTCCGAGTGGTACTACACGATTCATTGCAAATACTTGCTGGTCTGGATTGAAACCGGAATCGTTGGGCTCATTGCGTTTCTTTTGGTACTCGGAAATGGACTTCGGCAGGGGCTATTTGCTTGGGCTGCTCGCGATCGACTACTTTCGCCGTTAGGGCTTGCCTGCGCGGCCGCCATCTCGGGTCACATGGTCCACATGTTCGTCGATATCTTTAATTCCCGCCCACAAGTGGAAACGCTCTGGACGGTTCTCGGAATCACTGCTGCGATTTACCAGCAATCCCGTCAAAAGAAATCTGAAGAAATGCCGCGATTTGGGAGGACCTCCTATGTCGCGCAGTAAAACATTGCGTACTTCGAAGAATGTGTTGATGCTTTTGGCCGGGACCATGACTCGCATGGTTGCGAGTTTTGCCTTCGTTCTCTATTCGGCAAGCCTACTAAGTGTTGAGGGATTTGGTAAGCTCGCGATCGCGACCCATTTCTTTGAGCTGTTTCTTAGTCTAACCGCTACGGCCATCGGCATTCTCGTTACGCGTGACGTGGCTCGTTGGCCCCGACATCTCAACAGCTTGCTCACTTCAGCAGTACTCATGGTTTTCGCACTGTGTAGTCTTGCTCCGCTGGTGATGATTCCGCTTGGCATTGGCTTTCGATACTCCGACGATACTTTGCAAGCAATCGGTGTCTCTTGCATCGCATTGTTTCCAGCCGCGATTTGCGTATTGTTCGAAGCGGTCTTCGTATCGCGCGAACGAGCCGAGTTTGTCACACTCGGGACGTCGGCTGAAAGCATACTGCGAATCGGCTTCAGTGTCTTAGTGCTAAGCTTGGGATACGGACTGATAGAGTTGATGTGGGTTCTGGTTTTTTCTCGCACGGTTTTGTTGATAGCCTATTGGTTTAGCCTCAGATTCATTGCGTCGCCTCGCATCAAGTTTTCCTATATTGCGACGCGCCGCTTTGCTTTACGTTGGCGGGTCTTTGCAGCCGAGAACTGGATGGCAACCATCTACACGAATCTCGATGTGCTTGTCTTGTCCTGGGTTGCTGGCGAAGTTGCCGTCGGTCTCTATAGTGCGGCCTGGAAGTTCGTCCGATTGGGTTCCGTTGTTGCGAAGAGTTTTACGACAGCAGTATTCCCTGTCATGTCGCGAATGTACATCGATTCAAAGGATTCCTTTCACCGATTGTTCCAGCATACCGTCCGCGTGATGTGCGCGATTGCACTGCCTGCCGTGGTTGGCGTTTCGGTCCTTACCGATCGAATCGTCGCGCTGCTATACAAAGAAGAATTTGCTGATGCAGGGCCGATTTTACGTGTATTGATCTGGGTTTTGCTGCTCGAGTTCTTGAATCCATTTCTGAGCCACGTTTTGTTTGCTCAAGGAAAACAGCAACGATCGATGGTTGTGGCAGCGATCAGCCTGAGCATCAATTCGATCGCGACCTATCTTCTGGTAAGACAATTCGGTGCGATCGGTGCCGCCGCCGGATGTATTCTCGGCGGTTTAGTTGCAACCATTTGCTACCTCGTTTTTTCTGCCAAGATGAGTGAACTCCCCGGTATCGTGGCCAGCATGGGCCAAGTCATGGTGGCTGCCTCGGGGATGGGGATGGCTGTTTATCTGGTTCGAACCTCATCCTGGCCTGTCGTGATCGTTGTAGCCGCCGCAAGCTATGTTGCTCTACTGTTCGCCGTGCAAGCGGTACGCATGTCTGATATTCGCTTCTTCAAAAGCACTTTTCTAAGTCGAGCTCCTGCATGAATAAGAATATGAATAGTCCGGTGAGAATTGGGGTAATCGGCTGCGGTGCTATTGCCGAATTATATCATTTGCCCGCCCTTTTCGCCCACTCACAAACGGCTGCATCGATCGTTCTTGCCGATCCAAATCCAGCCCGATTGGCTGCGATGAAGCAGAAGTTTCATGCAGCCTATGCGGTTGCGGATTATCATGAGCTCATCGGCAAAGTTGATGCCGTCATCATCGCAATGCCGCCTCATCTGCACTATACGGCCGCTAAATGGTTTCTTGATCAAGGAATCCACGTACTATGTGAAAAGCCGTTGACCGAATCGATTGTGGAAGCTCGCGAATTGGTCGACGCTGGCGAAAAATCAGGGGCCAAGCTCGCGGTCAATCAAACCCGAAGATTCTTCGCGACTTATCAGAAAATCCGCGAGCTCATTGCAAACGGAACGTTGGGAAAGATCGAATCGATCAAGTATCATGATGGCGTCGAGTTCAATTGGCCAGCCGCGTCACCTCATCATTTTCAGATAGGTGCTAAAGGTGTGTGGTCGGATGTTGGAGTTCATCTGCTCGACTCTATTTGTTATTGGCTCGACGCGAAGCCGATATTGGTGCAGTCGCAAAACGATTCGTTCGGTGGCCCCGAAGCGTTGGCCACCGTGAACCTCGAACATCAAGGATGTCAAATCGAAATCAAAGTTAGTCGACTTGGTAGGTTGATGAATGGATTTGAAATCGACGGAAGTCTCGGATCAATAAAAGCCGAAGCCGAAGATTGGGACGAATTCACTGTTCATTTCAAAAACGGTAGCCGGAAGCAGTATAAGTGCGCGAGCAATCGATTGACTTACACGGATTTCGCAAAGCCGACTATCGCGAATCTTGTCCAAGTTGTCACCGGCGAGGCAGAACCCTTCGTTTCCGGGCGAAGTACTCTAGCAACCATTGAATTGCTAGAACAAGCGATGAATGCAGCCAAACGCTACCCAATGCCTTGGAACGATGACCTATGTAGTCGCCTCTCTCCGAGAGGCGAACTCCAAGGTTTCGAGTTCGCTTCCGGGAGAGAGGCGACAAGGAAGCGAATCCTCATCACAGGTGCCGCTGGCTTCCTTGGTGCTCGTATTGTCGAAGCCATGTCACTCTCCGACTTTGCAAAACCCGTAGCAGCGATTCGCCAATGGTCGCGAGCATCACGCATTGCCTGCCATCCGATCGAAGTCGTCATTTGCGACATCATGGATCCAGAGCAAGTCAACAAAGCCGTCCAGGGCTCAGACGCGATTGTTCATTGCGCTTACTCAGACGATCGCGAGTCGATCGTCGAGGGGACTCGCAACTTGCTCGACGCTGCAGTTCGCTATGGTGTACACCGATTTGTTTATCTCAGCTCGGCCGAAGCCTACGGTTCAGACCAAAGCGGAATCATCTCCGAGAATACAGAAACCAAACCGGCTGCTGGTTCCTATGGCGACTCGAAACTTGCGGCAGAAAAGCTCTGTCTACAATATCATGATTGCAGACTAAAACCGACTATTCTCCGGCCATCGATTATCTATGGTCCGTTTGGTGCATCGTGGTCAATGAATATTGCCAAGCGATTACAGTCAGGCAAGTGGGGGCTTTTTGATGGATTAGGCGAGGGAACCGCAAACTTAGTTTACGTTGACGATTTGGTGCAAGCCATCTTCTTGTCACTCGTCAAAGACGCATCTCAGGGGGAAACCTTCAACGTCAATGGTCCAGATAGGTTGACATGGAATACATACTTTCAAAAGCTAAACGACGCAATGGGATTGCCTCCGTTACAACTCATTTCCACTACTAAGTCGCAACTCCGTACACGAGTCATGGGTACCGTTGGTTCAGTGACTTCGTTTTTCAAAGCAAAGTTCGAAGACCGCTTGATGGAGATTTACCTGCGGGGTGGATTTGCAAGCCGCTTGATGAAACGCTTGAAGGGCGAATTGGATTCCACTCCTAGTGCTGGTGAACTAAACAATCTCTACTCAAGAAAGGCGAACTATGACGATAAGAAGATTTGTCAATTGCTCGGTTATTCGCCAAAATTCAATCTAGATCATGGCATCCAGCAGACAATCGACTGGTTCGAGCTTCACGAAATCGCGAAGCGTCCCGCTAATCGGGGTTCATCAGCTGAGTGCGAAATGGATCTGGCACATGGCAATCGACTTGAGAGCAGCTCAGTGCCATGAAGACGACAGTCTATTTTGATGACGCGGTAGTAAGCACCAAGCCTTTGTCGACATTTGTTTCGGCTAAGGGACGTTCAGAATGACAAAGAGACACGATCTAGTCAACGCGGAAATGAACAAGATGAAGATCGCTTGGATTACCTATACGTTCTTTGAATACAGCGTCCTCCACGCCAACGCCCTTTCGGACGAGCACGATGTCATGCTTTTGATGCCTAAATCCGAGGATACCTCCGTCGACAGCCTCGTTTCGAATCGCGTCAACTATCAACCATTTGATAAACCACGATTGCGACAACCGTTTCACCATTGGTTTTCAGTCCGTCGTCTTTTGAAAATCATCGATGATTTCGGGCCAGACGTTGTGCATTTCCAGCAAGGCCATATGTGGTTCAACTTTGCACTACCATACTTAAAGAAAAAATACCCTCTGGTAGTTACCGTTCACGACCCTCGTCATCACGCTGGCGATCGCGAATCCATGAAGACACCGCAGTGGATCATGGATTACGGATTTCGACGTGCAGATCAGACAATAGTCCATGGGACTTTGTTAGCGGAACAAGTTCACCGCCTCTTTGGCCTTCCTCGTGACCGAATTCATGTCATCCCTCACGTTGCTATGGGAGCCGGAACGACGGATCGATCGAACACATTAGAAGAACCGAATACTATTTTGTTCTTTGGAAGGATCTGGGACTACAAGGGACTTAACTACCTCATTCAAGCCGAGCCTTTGATCTCAGCGCGTATTCCAAACCTGAAGATCATTATTGCGGGTACCGGAGATGATTTTTCGAAATACGAACGGTTGATGATCAACCGTGATCGATTTGAGGTGCTGCATCAATGGATTTCAGATGAGAAACAGAACCAACTTTTCCAGCGAGCTGCAATTGTTGTGCTTCCCTACATCGAAGCGACGCAGAGTGGTGTTGTTCCCGTTGCTTACAATTACGGCAAGCCGGTTGTTGCTACGGCTGTCGGTGCTTTGCCCGATTGCGTGATCGATGAAGTCACTGGGCTCTTGGTACCTCCCCGCGATCCGCATCGCCTAGCCGACGCCATCGTCCGACTGCTAGAAAACCCTGTTGAGCGACATAAAATGGGGCGAGCAGCCAAAGACCAGCTAGAACGCGAGGCTTCGCCTAAGTGCGTCGCGGAAGCAACTCTTCGAGTCTACTGCAAGGCATATGAAGGCTTTTACGGCTGTGCGCCATCGGAAGGTATCTGAAAATGTGTGGTATCGCTGGAATCATATCGCCCGATTTGGATTCTTCTGAAGTTCAACGCATGATCAAGAGGATGACGGATCGCATCATACATCGTGGCCCTGATGATTGGGGTAGCGTGTGTGGGGCCGGTAAAGCGATCGGCATGCGACGTCTCAGCATTATTGATTTAGCTGGCGGTCACCAACCCATCGCGAACGAGAACGGAGATATTCATGTCGTATGCAATGGCGAAATCTACAACTTCCGCGACCTAAGATCTGACCTCATAAATCGCGGGCATCGGTTCGCCACAGGTTCGGACGCGGAGGTCGTTGTCCATTTGTACGAAGAATACGGTGACACGTTTCTTGAGCATCTACGAGGCATGTTTGGACTTGCGCTATGGGATCAACGAAATGACCGCATCCTAATTGCGCGCGATCGGCTTGGAAAAAAACCATTGTTCTACGCGTCGTCTGGTCAACGATTTTATTTCGGCTCAGAAATGAAGTCCTTGTTAGCCGCCGAGCCTGCTTTAAACACGCCGGATTATCGGAATATCGGTCCGTTTTTTCAGTTCGGTTATATCCGCCAACCCGAGACGATTTATCGCGACATTCATCGATTACCCGCTGGGCATCTTGGCGTTTTTGAACGAGGAAAATTCGAAGTAAAACCCTATTGGACCTTGGAATTCTCACCTGATGATTCCAAATCAGAGTCTGATTGGCTCGAACAGCTCGACGAAACATTGGCCGAATCCGTAAAGATTCGATTGGAAAGTGAAGTTCCCCTGGGAGTCTTCCTCAGCGGCGGTTTGGATTCCAGCGCTGTCGTAGCGTATGCGCATGCCGCTGGCCTTAATCCGATCAAGACGTTTACGATTGGATTTGATCGCAAAGAATGGGATGAGTCGGAGGATGCAGCTCGTGTGGCCAAGCATTTTGGTACTGAACATCACTTGCTGCAAATATCGGAAGCCGATTTGTGCGAAAGCTTTGAGCAAACGTTACATCAGATCGTGTTTCATTGCGATGAACCATTCGGCGATGCTTCAGCCATCCCAACATTTCACGTTTCTCGTTTGGCTCGCCGGCATGTCAAAGTCATTCTCAGTGGCGACGGCGGCGACGAACTGTTTGCAGGATATTCGTCCTATCGTGGAGCTCTGTTCGGGCAGAAGTATCGAAACTATGTTCCTTACTCGATTGGCCGGCACGTCTTTCCGGCCATGCTGAAACTAGCGGCGGCAGTTACTCCTGGGCGACTACACTACCAAGCACTGCGATTCTCAAAGGTTCTTCGAAATAGCGCCTTGCCGATGGCTCAAGGATACAGGGAGAAGATTTCCATTTGGCATGCAGATGAACTTCGAGAGTTAATATCGCCGGATCTCATCCAAGAAGTGCTTGACCTGGGTGAGCAGTATTTGCGTGAACCTTGGTGGACTCGACTGAATGGCGATGGCGATTTGGTTTCTCGACTGAGCGAAATCGATATTCACACGTACATGCTGGATGACATCTTGGTCAAAGTGGACCGCATGAGCATGGCTAATTCGCTGGAGGTTCGATCACCTATCCTCGACCATCGCATTGTTGAGCTCGCGGCTAAGCTCCCCACGCAATACAAGATCCGCGACGGACGTGGCAAATATCTTTTGCGAAAAGTTCTTCAAAAGCGATTGCCACCCAATACCTTGAAGAAAGGAAAACAAGGCTTTAACGTTCCGTTGCGAGATTGGTTCCGTGGGAGCTTGAGGGGACTCGTGAATGACTATTTGGGGACCGAGGGATACTTGCCAAAAGAAATTTTCTCGCAAAGCAAGGTCCAGCAGATCTTACTCGAGCACGACCATGGGACTGCGGACCACGCCAACAAAATTTGGCTACTCCTTGTTTTTGCAGCATGGCATCGCCAGTATCAAGTGGCGACACCATCGGTCTCACATGGAGTAGGCTCGCAGGAGGCAATTTCATGCGAGTCCTGATGATTTGTCCAGAGTTGCCTCGCCCTGGCCAACCAGGTACGATGGCGCCTGGGATGAGGCAAATTCAGTCGATCCAAGCCCTTGGAATTGAGACCGTCGTTGTTGATATGCAAGGGATTCCGAAACTAAAGTATTTGCAACTACTCCCAAAGATCCGTCGCTACGCGAAGCAAGTCGACGTCATTCATGCACATTTTGGATACTGCGGCTGGCTCGCAAAACTTGCGACAATGTTCATTCGCATCCAAAAACCAGTTGTCATGTCGTTCATGGGAGATGATCTTCTTGGTACGCCCTACAATGCCGCTGGTGATCTCAAGTGGCATAGCACGATTGCTGCTCGATTCAACCGAAAAATCGCTCAGCGATATAGTAGAGTCATCGTCAAGAGTCGCGAAATGGCCGAAGTACTTGCGCCAATTCCATGCGAAGTGATTTCCAATGGTGTTGACGTGAATAGTTTTGAGCCGTTGGACCGAGTCGCCGCCTGCGAGGCTCTAAGCATTCCGTCCGATGGTTTCAACGTTCTTTTTCCTGGAAACCCAGCCAATCCTCGAAAAGGCTTTCCTTTGGCCCGCGAGGCCGTTGCGATCGCTGAGAAAGAGATCGGTGCACCGATTCGACTGTTGCCACTCTCTGGTATTTCTCCTGAACAAGTCCCGTTGTACATGAACGCATGCCATGTGATGTTGATGACTTCATTTATTGAGGGCTCGCCAAATGTCGTCAAGGAAGCTATGGCGACGAATCTACCGGTTATTGGAGTACCTGTAGGAGATGTACACGAACTATTGCAAGATGTGGACAACTGTAGCCGGTGTACGCGGAATCCTAACGCGATTGGTAAAGCGATTGCTGAAACTCTTCGCAGTAACAGCCGCTCAAATGGCCGAGCCGCAATCCTCAATCGAGGGCTAGATCTGCAAAGCGTAGCACTTCGAATTGCTTCCATTTACGATCGGTCCGTTGAAGGTCATTTGTAGGCACCCAAGCACAAGTTTTGGCACACAACTTGTTTAACCGCGTGCCTCCCATCGGGCCGCGTTTTCCTCGCGAAAGCGCGAGGCGATGCCCACGCGGTTAAACGAAGAAACATATGCATGGACACTTATTGGTCGAACGATCCTTACTTATCAATTTATAAAATGTGCGGTATTGCCGGTATTCTAAGCCTCGAATCTACGCGAAGCGTCCCGCCTGAACGGCTTGAACGTATGCTCGCATCCATTTTCCATCGTGGGCCAGATGAGGCCGGTCGGCTCGTCGATCGCGAATTGGCGATGGGAATGCGACGATTGAGTATCATCGATCTCGCTGATGGGCAGCAGCCAATTTTTGATGAGTCGGGGCGTTATGGCGTCGTTTTCAACGGCGAGATATACAACTATCGCGAGCTACGCAACGATTTGATTGCTCGTGGCCATCAGCTTAAGACGCATAGCGACACCGAAGTCATCGTTCACTTATTTGAAGAGTGCGGGGCAGCTTGTGTTGATCATCTTCGAGGCATGTTCGGCTTTGCGATTTGGGACAACGTTCGTCGAGAACTGTTTATTGCGCGCGACCGAATGGGAATCAAGCCACTTTACTACACCGAATGCAACAGCGATTTCATTTTTGGCTCGGAAATCAAATCAATTCTTGAACATCCCTCGATGAAGCCTTCCATGGATTTGGACGCGCTTAGCCAGTACTTGTCCCTCAAGTATGTGCCCGCTCCGCGCACCTTGTTCGCTGGCATTCAATCATTGCCGCCCGGTCATTTTATGCGAATCTCGAAAGGTCGCATCGAGATCCAACGTTATTGGGATATCTCGTTTGCGAAGCCTGAACGCATTTTGAGTGAGCATGAATACACGGATCAACTGCTGGAGCTATTGCGAGAATCGACCCGGCTCCATTTGCGTAGCGACGTTCCATTTGGCGCATTTCTTAGCGGTGGTGTCGACTCGAGTACCATTGTCGCATTGATGTCGGAAGAGCTCCGTGCACCGGTCAAGACTTTCTCGGTGGGCTTTGGCGGCGAAGGGATTCAAGACGAGCTACCTTATGCTCAGCAAGTTGCCGACAAGTTTTGTTGCGAACATCACACTTTGAAGATTACTTCCGACGATTTTCTCCGCTATGCCGAACAGGTGCTTTGGCATCTTGACCAGCCGATAGCCGATCAAGCGACCGTGGCGACGCATATGGTTGCTAAACTTGCCAGGGAACATGTCAAAATGGTGTTGACGGGCGAAGGTGGCGACGAATTATTCGCGGGTTATGCACGCTACTCGGGCGAACGATATTCAAAATGGTTCTCTCGATTACCGGCGAGCGTTGCGAAATTGCTTCGAAATGCATCGTCGACCTTGCCCGGACTAAGACGCAGCAAGATCGCGATGGGTGCTTTGACCATCCGAGATGAAGCTACCCGATTTGCAAACTGGTTCCCGATGTTTGGAGATGACGCCAAGCGACAGTTGCTCGATGGACAAGCTGAATCGATACAAACGGGAGCGGCTTCGGTTTTTTCAGATCACTTGGCGAACTGCGATGCACGTTCGCCTTTAGATCGGATGCTGTATACGGACAGTAAGCTTTGGCTGCCGGATTATTTATTGCTGCGCGGCGACAAGCTAACGATGGCCAACTCGCTCGAAGCTCGTGTTCCGTTGCTCGATCACAAGTTGGTTGAATTCGCGGCCCAATTGCCGGCTTCTATGAAACTTCGTGGTTCGCAGCGAAAGTATTTATTGAAGCAGGTGGCACGTCGGCTCTTGCCTGCTGAGATCATCGATCGAAAAAAACAAGGATTTCCGATTCCTATCGAGCGATGGCTTCGAAAAGAAGCTCGTCCGATGATGCAGGACCTTTTATCTACGGAGACACTAAAACGGCGTGGGTTGTTCAATGTTTCATTCGTAGAAAAAATGGTTCGCGAACATGTCTCTGGATATGCAGACCATTCGACGAAGCTTTGGGGGCTTATGAGCGTCGAGATGTGGACGCGGAAGTTCATTGAGCGTGAAGGAAGGAATGCGGCGCTGTCGCTTGATGCTGCCGCGATAGCACCTGATTCTGCAGGGTACGTGTCGTGAAGAATGCTGGTCTCGGGATCATTCCGTTCGATCAATTGCCGAAGTGGGATAGCTTCGTGGCAAGCCATTCGAAAGGAACTGTCTTTCACACATCGGCGATGATTCGGACGATGGCGTCAACCAAACGACATGCACCTTTTGCGCATGCTGCGGTCGATCAGCAAGGCAATATTTGTGCCATGTTGGTAGCCGTAAAAATTTCGACGCTCGGAAGATGGGCTGACCCAATCGCGGCTCGGTCGATTTTCTATGCTGAACCGATTTGCTTGGAAACGCCGAACGGTCTCGAAGGAGTTGCACTGCTTCTTCAGCATCACGATAGCCACATGCGGCGACGTACGCTCTTTGCCGAAGTTCGTCCTTTCTTTGAGCATTTTGCTGAGATAGATCCCTTGGTCGTTGAAAAATATGAAAAGCTTGGTTATCTGAATTTCGAACTACTACTGAATCAGACGGAGGAGCGGCTATTTGAAGGGCTTGATCCAAAATGCCGTAACAACGTTCGATCGAGTATGCGACGCGGTTTAGTCGTCAGAGAGGTGACACCAATAAGCGGACTCGATCGATTTTATGCGATGGTTTCCGAAAGCTATAGCGGCTCTAAAGTTCCACTTGCCGATCGCAGCCTCTTCGAATCTGCCTTTCGAGAAATGCCACCACCGATCTGTCGGCTTTTTATTGCGGAATACGAGGGCAATGTAGCGGCGGCCGCATGCTTCCTTGCCTACAAAGGGCGTGTCGTCTATTGGTATGCGGGGGCCAAGCGAATCAAAGGCATTGCTGCGATGACGCTGATATTGTGGGAGGCGATTATGACGTATTCGATAGAAGGATACGAAGTATTCGATTTTGCCGGAGCCGGTTGGGAAGGCGAAGACTACGGCCCTGGTAAATTCAAAGCGAAATTCGGAGGTACATTGACGAAATTTGGCCGCTATCGAAAAGTCTATTCGCCATGGAAACTAAAGTGCGCAACATCAGTATATCAAATCATACGAGGCTGGATCGCACCCGCTCGAAAAGAAGTTTTGTAGTTCCTATGAGTTATTGAATCGATGCAAACCATTTCCCGTCCAAAACGTATCTTAATGATTCTGGAAAACGGCAGTTTTCCCGAGGACACTCGCGTCTATTTGGAAGCGATTGCGTTGTGCGAGGCAGGTTATCAGACAAGTGTTATATGCCCGACTGGCAAGCGTCGCGATCGATACGAGCTTGTCGAGGGAGTGCATGTTTATCGTTACCCGAAGCCACCCGAGTTGAATGGTTTTCTGGGATATCTTTTTGAGTATTCGTACAGTTTGGTAATGGCGTTTCTTTTTGCTTCTTGGGTCTATCTTCGAAGTGGTTTTGACGCGGTGCATGTCCATTGCCCGCCAGATCTCAATTCGATGCTTGCCATCTTTTTCAAGCTGCTAGGCAAAAAATTTGTCGTGGACCTGCACGATCTCTCGCCCGAGCTTTATCAAGCCCAAAAAGACGGAAATGCGAGTCGCACATTGGTGAAAGGGCTACGATTTTTCGAACGACTCGCAAGTCGCAATGCCGATGCGTTGATAGCGACCAATGAATCGCAACATGCAATTCAAATCGAGCGTTGTGGTGCGGATCCGCGAAGATGCTATGTCGTCCGTAACGGGCCGAACGAACTTTTTTCCCCCGACGTGTTACCGATCGACGAATTGCGTGATTCCGGAAAAATCGTTCTAGGTTACGTCGGGCTGATGGGTTTCCAGGACGGCATCGACTATTTCATTCGCGCATTAGCGAAATTTCATGAGCGTCGATCGGACTTTTCGGCTGTACTTGTCGGTCGAGGGCCAGCCTTAGAGTCGCTAAAAAAACTGACGATCGATTTGGGCTTGAAAGACCATGTCGTCTTCAGCGGGTTTGTCGAGTTCCGCAATGTTCCTCGTTACATCGCATCGTTTGATATCTGCGTCACACCTGATCCGAGCAATTCATACAACGATAGCTGCACAACCATCAAGACCATGGAATACATGGCGATTGGTCGGCCTACAGTCGCATTTCGAACCAAAGAGAATGAGATCACCGCGGGTAAGGCAGCCTTGTATGCCGAGAACAACAATGTCGACGAGTTTGCGGAACTCATGCTGGAGCTGGCGAATGATCCCGAACAGCGAACTCGAATGGGAGAGATTGGCCGCGAACGTATCGAAAACGCGCTCTCTTGGTCCCATCAAAAAAATGTCTTAGTACAAGTCTACAAAAATCTATTTAGCAGACGGTTAAAAGAAAATAGCCGACTGACTAGCCAACTGAGATCGCAATTCTTTTTCGATGGCAAATTAACTGAAGCTCTGAGAATCGGGCTGGAAAAAGATCGGGAGGGAGCGAGGCTTTCGAACGCCTTTCGGGCGTACTATCAAATTCGCCTTTTTCTTCCATTATTCGCAAGGCGGTGGTTCCAGAAAACGCGAAATAAGACGATGAAGCCTGATGCGAATTGGTACATCCCCAAACGATTGAACGAAACTTTACAATCGCTATCACATCCAATCGATTCACCGTGGCCGGAGAGCGCTGATTTCGCATTAGTGCTAACGCATGATGTTGAAAGTCGGCGTGGATTTCTTCAAATTCCGAAACTTGCGGAGATTGAAGAGTCGCTAGGGTTTCGTTCAAGCTGGAATATTGTGCCTTATAAATACAAGATGGACGACGGATTGATCGACGATATCAAGCAAAGAGGGCATGAATTTGCGATCCATGGCTACAACCATGACGGTCGGCTTTTTCAAAGCAAAGAAATGTTTGACTCGCGTGTCCCATTTATCAATCGAGCTATCGAGCGATACGGAGCTGTCGGTTTTCGTGCGCCGATGGTACACCGCAACTTACAATGGATGCAACAATTGAATATCGAATACGACGCATCTTGTTTTGATGTCGACCCCTTCCAAGCGATGCCGGGCGGCGTTGGCGGTATTTGGCCCTTCGCAGTTGGGAAATTCATCGAATTGCCTTATACAATGCCGCAGGACCACACACTGTTCGTTTCGTTGGGCGAGACGACCGACCGAATTTGGCGAGAAAAATTGAAATTCATCCAGCGTTATCACGGGATGGCGCTCATGCTGACGCATCCGGATTATCTTGATAGCCCGTCACAGCTTCGAATCTATAGTGATTTTCTACGATGGTTGCGAGACAATACCGGCCCGTGGCACGTTTTGCCACAGGAAGTGTCGCGATGGGCAGCGAAGCAGTTTTCAGCAGCTTCGACGATAGCGGGATGAATTTTAGATTTCGCTAAGAAAAGCGAAAAGTTAAAGGGCTGTACGTTGAGTTTCTTTTAGAAACCGTTTAATATTATGCGATCTAGTATTGCATCTTTTGTCAGGAATGAATTGTGTCAAAGCGAATTAGTCGAAAGAAATTCCTTGGGTTGACAATGGGTTCCGTCGCAGGAATGCTTGCGACTTCCAAAACCTTTGGTGCATTCCAGGGGAACAATCCAATCACCGTAGAGAATGCAAAGCCGGGAACCGCAAATTGGCAACCGACCAATCAAGCGCAACAACGCGAGATCGAAGGCTACGCAAATCGAACAAGTGTTTCTCCGGGACAGTCGATCAGTTTTTTCGTAAATACTGCTTCAGCGAGCTATACGATCGAAATCTATCGCTTGGGGTGGTATGGCGGGGCTGGTGGTCGATTGCATCGTTCCTCGGGTTCGCGAACCGGTATTAAGCAAACTATCCCAACTCCTAGCGCGACCACTGGACTATGTGAATGCAAGTGGAAGACTCCTTGGACGACTACCATTCCAACTGGAACCAGCGCTTGGGTGAGCGGATATTACCTTGCAAAATTGACGACCAAAGAAGGTAAACAGTCCCAAATTCCGTTTGTGGTGCGGGATGATAATCGAGTGTCCACCTACATGCTGCAAGCCTCGGTTACAACATGGCAGGCCTACAATAATTGGGGTGGTAAGTCGCTCTATGAATTTAATAGTACGAACGGCCAACGAGCGTACAAGGTTTCGTTCAACCGCCCCTACTCAGGCTTTGGTTCAGCCGACATTTACAATCCATCCTCCGGATGGGAACTCAATAATCTACGTTTCTTTGAGCGAGAAGGCTATGATGTGAAGTATGTCACGAACGTCGACATTCACGAAAATCCGGGCCTGCTCTATGGAACCAATTCATTTATCTCTTCGGGGCATGACGAGTACTGGTCAATGCCGATGCGCAATGAAGTTGAATACGTACCGTTCGAAGGTATTCACTTAGCGTTTCTCGGTGCCAATGCTGCTTACTGGCAGATCCGTTTTGAAGCTGGATCTGTGAATGGCGCCAACCGTACCATGGTATGCTACAAAGATGCTGCGTTGGATCCGAACGATCTATCGGCTGACCCGACCATCCGCGCTTTGACGACTGGGAAATGGCGTGATGTCGACCAGGGCGGCTACACGCGTCCCGAAGCCGGAATGATCGGGGTTCAGTATGTTCATTATCCGGTCAATACCGATATGATCGTCAAAAACACGAACAATTTCCTGTTCGCCGGAACCGGGCTTGTAGATGGGGCTATACTTACCGGCATGGTTGGGTACGAAGCGGACCAAATAGCTCCTTCAAGTCCATCGAATGTCATCGCGTTGGCAGAGACCCCGGTCGTCACTGACTACAGCAACGGATTCCATCATATGACGGTGTATACGCATCCTAGTAGTGCATTGGTCTTTGCGACCGGAAGCCATCAATGGTCTTGGGGACTCGACAGCCTCTTTGGCGGTGATACTCATCCGAATTTGGTCAACCCGGCTGTCCAACAGATCATGCGTAACGTTATGAGTGCGTTCTCACTATAGTCTTATGAGGATCTAAAGGCTGTTCTACGGTTTCGTCTTGGCGGTAGGCGGATAAGGAGTTGAGGGTCTGCTGGAGTTGGGAAAGAACTAAACTGCCTTTCGGTGCCCGTGATGAAATCGAATTCGACTATTTCATGGCCGTTCCTCGCGAAAGCGAAGCTTAATCCCAAAATGACCGCATAATCCTTTGCTTGTTGAAGTCACTCGCCTGGGCTCTCTTTAGAATGAGCTGTGTCCGCTGTGTCCCTAATTTTCCTAAAACCAGGAAGGCCCAAAACAATCAAAAACGGCTCCTGACACCAACCTGACACCAACCTGACATCCTGACACCTACCTGACATCATTTGCTTTTTTCCCTTTGCTTTTTCCGACGTTGATGCCATCAAATCCTGTATAGTGGCGCTGTCCAACTAAGTTTGTTAAAACGAAGAGGTAAAAGAGGATGTATAAATTGCCGTTGTTGCTGATTCCGATTCTGATTGGCTCTGCTTCCACTGCTTGGGCGGTTCCTACCGTCGTACGTTCAGTGCAGTCTGGTCGGTGGTCGGTGGCGGCTACGTGGAGTTCTGGGAACGTGCCGAAAAAGGGGGAAATTGTCCAAGTGCGCGAAGGCCATCGCGTGGTGTACGACGTCGTTTCCGATTCCGTGATTCGGTCGTTGCATATCGCCGGAACGTTGACGTTTGCGACCGACGTCGACACGCGACTGGACGTTGGATTGATCAAGATTCAGCCGGGCGATGACATCAGCGAAGATGGTTTTGACTGTGAAGCTCACATGCCGGAAATGGATGAGAGCGAAGTGCGACCGGCGTTGGAGGTCGGAACTCCAGGACAACCTGTTTCCGCAGCTCACACAGCTCTTATTCGATTGGTGTATATTGACGGGATGGACAAGCAGTCGTGTCCTGCTCTTGTTTGCTGTGGTGGTCGGATGGACTTGCATGGAGCGCCATTGTCGCGGACGTGGCTCAAACTGGATGCTCCGGCCGAATCGGGAGCGACGACAATTGTGTTAGCCGAATCTGTCACCGGCTGGCGCACTGGCGATCGAGTGCTACTGACCGCGACAACGCGACAGAATAAGATCAACAAGACTTTTCGCGAGCATGTCACCGATAGCACGCAAACAGAAGAGCGAACGATTACGAAAATCGATGGCGAGAAACTCACGCTCGACCATCCGTTAGAATTCACGCACGTCGCCGAAGGAGACTATCGCGGCGACGTGGCCAATTTAAGCCGTAACGTCATTGTCGAGTCGGCGACGCCGGACGGCGAGCGTGGACACACCATGTATCATCGCGGTTCGGCGGGCGCGATCAGCAACGCCGAGTTCCGTCATTTGGGAAAGCCCGGCGTACTCGGTCGCTACAGCATCCATTTTCATCTGGTCGGAGACACAATGCGAGGCAGTTCGGTCATCGGTGCTTCGATCCATCACAGCGGCAATCGTTGGATCACGATTCACGGCACCAATTATCTAGTCGTCCGCGACTGCGTCGGCTATCGCAGCTTGGGTCACGGCTTTTTCTTGGAAGACGGTACCGAGGTCAACAATGTGCTCGATCGTAATCTGGCCGTCCAAGCACTTACCACCAAGCCACTCCCCAAGCAGGTACTACCTTACGATCTGAACGACGGCTCGGGTTTCTGGTGGGCCAACAGCTTGAACAGCTTCACCCGCAATGTGGCTGCCGATTGCGATGAGTACGGTTATTTTTTTCAAGTCATCAAGAATGACGAGTTCAATCCACAGCTTGACGTGCGACAGTCCGACGGTACTCCGCAGCCAATCGATATTCGTACGTTGCCATTCCTGCGCTTCGATGACAACGAAGCTCATTGCCAACGCCGTCATTCGATCAACCTCGGCGGCAGCGCTCCGTTTGGTCCGGGCGTTGCCGGTATTGGTCCCGATGAACATCATCCATTCGTGCTGCGCAATACGCGATTGTGGAATGTTCATTGGGCATTTCATCCGGTCTCTCCGTCGGTGATGGTCGATCAGATGGACATCTACAACGCTGAATACTCCGTCTGGCGACCGGTCTATGATCGTCATGCTTATCGCGGCATTCACACAACTGCCATCACCGTTCAAAAAGGCTTTGATTTCATGCCCGTCGGAAAGCGCCCACGCGAAGAGAACTTTCCCAAACCGCTTGCACCGATCGACGACCTGCCGCCGGCGACGGTGATAACACATCTATTAAAATCCGCAGTAGGCGAGGTGACAATCCGCGGTGTGACGATGGATAATGGCGACATCCGCCGTGTAACGGTCAATGGACTTGAAGCACGACCAACCGAAAAAAACTTTGCCCAATGGGAAGTCACGATGGAATTGCCCACGGGAGTTGAAAAAATTGTAGCAACGGCTGAAGATGCTGCCGGTAATGTCGAGAAAACGTCTGCCGTTGTGAAACGAAACTAGCGAGTTGTCAATCTTAAGTTTTTGGGTTACAAGAGTGGCGTAAGCTTCCAGCTTGCGAGGAATAGCAAATAGCAAGCTTGAGGCTTACCCCACTTAACAAAATGAGGACGAGAATCATGCGATCTTGGATAATAACGAGTGTCTTGTGGATGAGCGCGATCGCGCCGGTTTTCGGTCAAGGTATCGGTGATCCGTGGGTGCTGCTCAAGGAGGTGGAACTAACCATCGATGGTAAGGTCGTCGGCAAGTTGCCAGCTGGCTCAACGGTAATGGTCCTCGACACGAAGGACTCGCTGCTTTTCTCAGGCATCGGCAAGACTGGCTGGTTTCCGCGAGAATCAGCCGTCACGCTCAAGCAAGGTTTGGAATACTTTAGTCTCGCGATCATCGATAATCCACGCGACGCCCGTGTTTTCGTCGGACGCGGCAATATTTATTTTCGTCAGGGCGATAATGCAAAAGCCATTGTTGACTACGATCAAGCGATCCAGCTCAATGCTCAGGATCCGGAGCCGTTTCGATGGCGCGGGTGGGCGTGGAAACGCCAGGGAGACGACAACAAAGCTCTGGCCGATTTGAATGAAGCGATTCGACTCGATCCGCGCGATGCTCCGTCGTGGCGCATCCGCGGCGCGGTCTATTCCGCACAAAAAGACTACCCGCAATGCCGCGTCAACTATGACCACTCGATCGAGCTGGACCCGTTCGACGCGGATCTATTCAATCATCGGGCTGTCTTGCTTGGAAGGTGTCCCGACAAATCGTTCCGCGATCCCGTGCAAGGTCTCAAGGATGCGATTCGGGCATGTGAATTGGCGAACTGGAAAACGTCCCATTACATGACCAACTTAGCGGTTGCCTACAGCCAGGTGAGCGATCAAGCAAAGGCCGACAAGTGGCTGGAACAGGCTCTAAAGTCGGCTTCTCCAGAGGATCGTGCGAGACTGACGAAAGCTATTAAAACGCAGCGCGAAACAAAATAATTGCTGACAGCGAACGTCTAATGCGCTTGATTAAACTGCCACACGAGGTTCCAAATGAGAAGCGGTATGAATCTGTTCCCGATGATGCTCTTCGTATCAGTGGTCGCGTGCTATTTAGAATTCGGAATTGCCGAAGCCGCAGAAAACGAGCGTCAGGCGGAGCCGGTTACTCCGCCGCTCGAACAGGAGAGCCCCGTCCATTGCGTCGCATTTTCGCCGACCGGTAAGCAGATTGCGGCCGGCTCAGAGTCTGGCGCGCGGCTTTGGGAAATCGCCAGTGGCAAGTTAGTGGCAGTGTTGAAACACGATGGTCATGTTCAAGGAATCGCTTATTCACCCGACGGCAAGATTGTATTGACTGGCGGCACGGACCAGCACGGGCGGTTTTGGAATGCTGCGACCGGGGAGCCAATTGGCCAACTGCTTCCACACGGTGCGTTCATTTACGCAGTTGCCGTGAGTTCCGATGGCCAAACGGCAGTCACAGCCGGACACGACGGAATCGCTCGACTGTGGGATGTCGCCACGTGCCAGAGTGTGGGTCAGCCGCTCGTGCATGGTGAACGACTGTACGCAGTTAAATTTAGTCCTGATTCCAAGTTGGTCGTCACCGGCGGAAACGCTAATACTGCCCGCCTTTGGGACGCTCGCAGTGGACAGTCTATCGCTCCTCCGTTGCAACACGCTGGCTCGGTTCGCGGACTCGCGTTCAGTCCTGATAGTAAGCTCGTCCTGACCGGCAGCAATGATAAGTCAGCTCGTCTTTGGGATGCAAGCAACGGCCAACCGCTTGGTGATCCTATACCACATGCCGATCAGGTCCGATCGGTCGCTTTCAGTCCGGACGGCAAGACGATCCTGACCGGATGTTTTGAAAAGTCAGCTCAGCTCCGGGATGTCGCTACTCGTCGACCGATTGGACAGCCCATGATGCATGAGTCTGGAATCCGCGCAGCCGCATTCGCCCCCAACGGTCGGACGGTGGCCACTGCCAGCTTTGACAAGACAGCTCGAGTCTGGAGCGCAGCCGATGGCAAACCGCTATGCTCACCCTTCGTGCACGACGGCCTAGTGCGAGCAATCGCATTCAGCCCCGACGGCACGCTCCTACTCACCGGCTCTTTTGACAAGACCGCGCGCATTTGGAAAGTTCCTCAACCTTAATCGCATCAACGCTTATCGGTTGCGAACGTCGGCGGCACGCTCTGAGGTACGAAGGGCGTGTGAGTCGCTAGTTTTGGGCTGCGCTGAGGTTGAGTTCGAGATCTGTCTCGAAACTCATTCTGCCATCCTTTTGAACGTCTTATCAGTCATATATCGTTGCAATTTAAGACACTCCGTATTGTTTTTGAACCATGTAGTCTGCGCGCACAACTGCATTACGCCATATTGGATGAATTGCAGTTGACGAATTTTCTGCTGCAATTGTCACGGCTTCCATTCTGAACAGCATCCATTTTGCTTTGTGTTTGAAGTTGGTACGCCGGTTGCTAAGAAAGTCGACAACGGCTTGCTGCTTTGCGCACGTGTTTCAAAGGAACGATGCCACAGTTTATTTCTCTTAATCTTTAAGAAAGAATCGAGCCCATTGATCATGCGAAGATACCCTCCTGTTCCGCTTTTCATCGTCACCCAGTTTTTGATTGCGATGGCCGTTTCACAATCGACCGTAGATTTTGTTGCTGCTCAATCGACGGATACAGGGCTTTCGCCGAGCGGTGTCGCGATACCAGTCATTCCAGATGGACCTAGTACAGTTGATCCATCGTTACTCATGCCGGCGCCGCTTGGAAAGCTCTCCAAAGTTAAGTTTGATCATAGTGCGATCGAGGAGATTCTCGCGTGGGTTGGTTCGTCGACAGGTTATCCAGTCATCCTAGATCAAGATCAACACTCAAGTCGCAATCGGAGCGAAGGGATCTACGTTACGGATTCACTTGATAACGAACCTGTCTTTTGGTTGCTGAATCGCTTGTCGCTGCACGGACTCAACTGGCATTTCGAAGACGACATTATTCACGTCGTACCGGACGAAGGCGAGGCATTGTCCGTGACTACGAAATCCTACAATCTAGCGGAGCTGCTAGACAATGGCTTCACTGGTCAAGAAATTCTAGGGACCATGGAGCAGACTATCTGTCCAGATGGCTGGCAAAACGCAGGCGGCATATCTACCTACAGCCAGCTAGGTGACGTTCTGTTCGTCAAGACTACCTATCACGCCCATCTGGAGCTTCAAGGATTACTCAAGGCAATTCGAAACCACGGACGGCGAACATGGGCTTACGACCCACCGCAGCACGAAAAAATTCGAGAAAAGCTGAATGCGAAGATCAGCGTGCGGTTTGATAACGTGCCTCTCCACAAAGCAATCGAGGATGTAGCCCGACGATCGGAACTTGACATTCGAATCGATTTCATCCGTTTGGAGGCCGCGTCAGCCAATTCGCGTATACCGGTGAATTGGCTCGGTGGTGGAATCTCGCCCTCCAGGAGTATTGAAAGCAATATTAAACGGGAAAACTGTACGACCTCAATGTAATCATGCGAGAACGGAACAGTGAGGGTTGTCGGTGTTGAGCGTTATGTAATTGAAAGCCGCTGAGTTTATCTCAGCGGATCATTACCTTCGACCTACATGCAACCGTCTCCCCGTTGCGCCCTTCGGCACGGACTATGTCATTCTGCCCAAGGAAAAGCGATTATTTTGAACATCGCTTCCGCAGCTTCTACCCGGGTAAGATTTGCGCGAGGACGGAAACCGTCGTCATCCGTCGTTAGCAGTCCTTCACGACAGGCGGCAAACACGGCGTCGCGATGCTGCGCAGCCAAAGTCTGAAGGTCCTTCATTGTGACAGGTTCAGTCGACAGGACTGTGGAGCGATATCGTTCGGCAAGCTGAATTAGCACGGCGGCTGACTCTTGCCTCGAAATTGGGTCTAAGGGCCTAAAAAAGCCGTCTTCCGTTTTCATAAGTCCAGCCGTTACTACGAGAGCGATTTCCTCTGCATCAGGTGAAGTGGAGAGAACGTCTTTGATCACGGGAGGATTGTTACGCGCCGGTTCCAAACGAATGACTTGTGCGATGGCGCTGGCCAGTTCGCCACGTGTAATCGGGGTATTCGGTCGAAAAAGTCCCTGTTCATTGGCGAGCATGATTCCACGAAACAAAATCCCCTCCAACCTCTTTCTCGACGGCCCTTGGGGAATGTCTAAAGGCAAACCCGTTTCAGGAAGTCGCAATGTGAGCGTCACCGGCTCGATGTCGAGGCGCACGTTCGTCACGACCGACTCATCTTGCCCATGAAAGATTCCTTTGTAGCTGTTGGTTTGTTCGGTCTTTGAAAATGTATACCGATAACCATGACCGTAATTGCGATTGTGTTTGAGAACAATTCCGATTTGCTTACGGCTGATATTGTCTCCAAGGCCTGAGATCAGCGCATCGAGCATAGCGCCCCTGCCTGCAATATCCGGGATCTGGAAATTACCGAGATTGCTTTCCTGTCCCGCTTCAATCAGCTTCTTAGCGGGATGTACGATCGATTTGCCAGTCTTGGGGTCAAAGTGGTCTCCTCGTCCGAGACATGTAAGGTGAACACCACTGATCGAACATCCCAATGAGCTGTCGTGGCAAGTAGCTCCATCGGTGTCGAGAATCGTGACGCATCCAGGCCCCAAGATCTCCATGGTGCCATCGGTTGACACGACCAAGGCAGCGTCTTCGTCGATTCCAAATCCGTATCGGACCTTTTCTTCGATTGCCGCACGCGCTAAACGACCCAATCGGCCTCGGTACTGGCTAAAATGCTGGTCGACAATCCCGATGTGGAGAAACCCTAGCCCTCGCGACACAAGCAGGCCGCGACGGGCCGGCTGTTCCATCAATTTGGTCAGGCCAAAGTCGAGTGCATCCATCCCATCGTCGATTGAATTGTCTGGAAAACCAGAAATCGAAATCATCGTTTGGCTCTGCACAGCAGCCCCAGCGCTCGTGCCGGCAATGATTGTGCCCCCCTGCCAAACCTCGTAAATGGCTTTCAATACGGCTGTCGGTGTACCATCAGACTTCAAAAGTGCATGCGTGATACGAGTCTGATCTCCCCCGCCAAAGAAGATTGCCGTACAACTCCGGATCTGTGACACCACCTCGGGATTCTCCGCTTGAGTGGCCGCGTTGCTGACCGTCACATCTAGGATTTGAATTTGCTCAGGGCGAATATTGTAGGCGCTTAATCGATCGATAAACTGCAATGCATCCTTGTCTGGATTTGAGCTGGCAGTTGGCAGGTAACCAATCCGGCCACGATTATCTATGTTCGCCACTTCAACCAACCGTTCCAAAGCTGGGCAATACGGAGGAAGTCCACCTCCCTCGATGATCAATGAAGTCCGAGTTTCATCTGCCTTTCCGAATTCGGGAGCTAACAGGATCAACATGAAATAGAAAGCTCGAACCACACCTTTCCCAATTGTCAGATTGGTGATGACATCGTGCTTTGGATAGCAGAAGGAGTCGATGAGCAGATCTCGGTCAAGCGAGTCAGGATTTGTCGGCATTTGTGTGTCACTCATGAGGAATCGTGCTGTCGAGGTAACGGTAGTCGATTTTTTGGCTGCTAGATTCTGATGCCTTTTTTACTCGATTGTCCGACAAAAAAATACGCCCAACGATCGGTTGGTCGATGCTGACATTCTGCGGGCAAATTCCGAGTATCCGAGACGCTGAAAAATACCGAAATTGCATGTTTGGCTACTTCGCTATCATCAGGATTGGCTGCCAGAAAAGACTCGGCCAAGGCCATCTCTGCTTCCCAAAGTGCGTTTGACTTTCGTTGATCGCTTGCGTCGCGGGTATCCGACGGTGTCAACCGAAATGTCATTATCGATAACAGTTGTGCGCGGGTCGTGTGCAAAGGACTAAATTTGTCGTTGGGCAAATGTTCCTGTCCACGGGTCTCACCCGCCACGGAATTGTAAGTGTGTGAGGCTCGCCACGCAATAAAACGACCCGTTCACAAGAACGAATTTGAAACGGTCAACACAAGAGCCGCCTCCTCAGCTAACTGCTCTTGTAGTCAACATTTCTAGCGATTGGGTACGGTAATCTGACTCGTGGACTTGAATTGACATCATTGCCAATCTTCTAACTGCAAACCCGGCACTCGGATGAATTCCGCTAAGTTGTGCGTCACTAGAGTAAGGTCGTTTGCAACGGCGATAGCTGCGATCAGCATGTCATTGCTGCCGATGACTGCCCCATCGCTTGTGAGAATAGCGCGAATACGACCATAGACTTCGGCGGCTGCATCGTCGAATGGAATCGATACAAGTCAGCATGGATATTTTCTTCGCAAGGAGTCATTCATTGATAATCGTTTATCGGTTCAGAACCTGCTCGAGTTCCGATGGCTCGAAATACTGTGTACGAGATATTCTGACTAATGAACGTAACCGAACCATCGGCAAATGAAAAATTTGCGCCACCGGAGTGCATGCTGCCATAAGCGTTGATGCGATCGTCGTAGAGCAGTTGCTTCGCACCGTCGCTCAATGAGTTAAAGTTGATCGGCAGACGGAGATTGATGGGCACGCTGGTGCTCAGCATCACGTCACCCTCGCCACCAAACCAAACCCAGCCTTGATCAAGTATTTGGTCGTCGACTTCCGGGTTTGAATCAAAAACAGGGTCATAAAATTGGCGTTCACCCAATAAGATCGTATTCGTCGTTCCATCGATCGCATCTTGAATGCCGAAGTTTCTGCATCGCGTAAATAAGCCATCCGAAAGTGCTGGCGGGCTAGCCGGATTAGGCGTCGCTGGATTAAACGGATTGAATAAGCTGGAACGAGCCACGTGGAATTTCGGATACGATCGCGTTCCAGCGGAACCATAGTAGTGAGTTCGAAAATATTTCCCTGCTTCTGTTGGATCAAGTGGCTGATTCAAATTGCCACCTGGATTCGAAGGACAACTTAACGTCGAAACAACTTGCTTCATAAAGAAGTCCCCAGTCCAAGCGTTACCTGTGATTTACCCAGAGTTGCTTTTGCAATTGGTGGTCTCGATATTGAGTATCGCAACTATCCATTAACGCATATCACGAGAGTCTTCGACGAATCTATATGGGAAATGCTCGAACAACGCTATGAGCTCGATCCTGATCCAGGCATTCATGCCTGTTGCGAATGGTTTCTAAAACGAATGGATCGCATTTCCGTTATCGATCGGATTAATGCGCAACTCAAAGAGCAACACATTCAACGCGCAGGATGGATGTTAGACTCGAATGGGCACACGATGGCGATCATCCGTGGACCTATCGACTTCATAGCAGGTACTCATCTAAAGGATCCAGATCGCAGTGCAGGAACGTCCGTCGATCCGGTCGATGGCAGTCTAGAGACTTGGAGTGAAGATCATCCACATTCAAAACACATACCACGAAGTTTTGCGGTCGCACCTGGGCAACTCAAGCCCAACGAATTTGGGTTGTTCGATACGCTTGGAAACGTGGCCGAATGGTGTTTGGACGAATTCGACCTCAAAACTCCCGAGTCGCGTCTCAAGGAGTTGGATGTCGAAGGTCCTTTAGATAGCCAGCTCGACAGAATACTTCGGGGCAGTTCCATTTACTCGATGTCGGAGTATATTCGAGCGTCTGATTATACGAATTTCAAGCCAACATATCGCGAAGGAAACACCGGTTTTCGAATTGCGAAGACCATTCCTTAGGTCGATTTCTCCGAAATCGACGTCGGGGAAGCAAAGAGTGTTCGAGAATAAGTGGCGTAAGCTTCCAGCTTGCGATTTCGCCATCGCAAACTAAAAGCTTATGCCACATTTGAGAGTAGAATCATTGTCTCGCAATTTCCAAGACCCCAAGGAAACAGTTGGGACAACTGTCCTACACTCAAGAACCTAACTGATTCATCCGTTAATCGATGGCTTGAGCGGCTCGAAACTAGGGATGATATGGCGGCCAAACGACTTTGGAAGCATTATTTTGAACGATTGGTCCTACTTGCTCATAGTCGATTGTTGGTCAGTTGGTTCGCCAACGGCACACGGTGTGCTTCGACTTGCCCCCCATTCATATCATGTTTTACTTCAATCGGTTTTCCAATGTTGTCCGCAGTTTAACCATCTGTTTTTCCAGCAGGTGCCAACTGATCATCGCGAGAAGCAAAGTTCCCGCAGACATAATCGTGATGTATGCACTTGTAGCGGCGAGACCAACTCCAACATACGCAGTCAAGGTCGAAACCGAAATAAAATTTGAAGCGAGAGGGATGAGCGGGTTTTGAAACACGTACATGGCGTAACTGTACTTGCCAAGAGTCCGCAAAAATGGAAGTTCGAATAGATTTGGGAGAAAGCTACCGGGGTTCGAGGTCACCAATAGAAGTAAGAGGGAAGAAAAAAATATCGAGATAACCGTGTGCAAAGAAATTGGCAACTTGTTTCCTTCGGATGCGACGCTGACAGCAATTATTCCGGACACGACAAGACAACACAAAGCTCCAATTCGAGCCGATGACGAAGGATCGCAATACCGCAGTCTCGCAGCGATTGCTCCTCCCATTAGTAGTCCTTCGCATCGAAAAGCCGTAAAAGTAAGCAACGCAACCTCGTTGTCATAACATTGAGCGAAAACGAGTCGACACAAAACCGAAGCCAAGACGAGGAAAACGCTTAAATTAAAAACCTGATGTGCGGATAACCAATAGATCGCGAATGGCCAAAGAAGATAGAAATGCTCTTCAACGGCAAGTGACCAAAAGTGGTCCAGGTATCCAAAACACCACGAGTTACTGAGACTCATCTTGATGTTAGTGAGATACGTCCAAAGGCATGCCTGATTCTCGTAGGCCTCTCGAAATGGATGTTTATCGCCAAGCCCCCAAGGAACGAGAATGAGAAGGCCTGCGAGAGATGCAAAATAAAGCGGAAAAATTCGAAGTGATCTTCGCAAGAAGAACCGATGAAAGAAATGGGATCGCTCTTTTGCGTCAAGCAGTACACCGGTTATCAAAAATCCCGAAAGGACAAAAAAGAGATCCACGCCGGATTCGCCAGCTTCGATAATCTTAGCTAAAAGACCCGTCGTGTTGCCCGCATGAATGCTCTCGTTGCCAAATCGGTAGAACGTGACGCTGAGAATTGCCAACCCCCTTACTCCGTCGAGCGACGGAATATGTGATGATGGCTTCCAAATCGTGTTATTCAGCATCGGATTCAAAGTATTCTAAACGGTTGCAAGATCCATGGGCGGCGTAACTTTTTACTGTTGCAGCGCAACTCTAGTGCTTCGTCAGAGTCAAAAATCAAGGTTCCCGACATCACGCGGAGCGTGATGAGTACGTACTCATCACGCTCCGCGTGATGGTGCCGAGCATCGCAACCCGAAAACTAGAGTTTGACGCGCCACTAGAGCATAATTAGCGATTGCATCGAAGGGCACGCAAGTCCCAAAAAACGGCAGCGAATGAAGAAAATCTGTCTGGCTATGAATAAACTTGGGCGCAGAAAGGGTCATCTTGAATGGGAACCAAAAAACACCACCTTGGAGCAATTGCGGTTGCATGGCAATAGATTGCCACGAAGTGTAGAAGCCAGTTGTGCCTCCGCCGGATGAAATCCGGATGAAATCCGACGGAAGGCCGATTTGCTGTTGTTCGCCGAGAAGTGTCAGAAATTCGAAGAGACCTTCGCAAAAAGAACCTAAGAAAAAAAACACTTCTCGCTCATCACAACCGGCTTTATTCCTCATCTTTACCCACATCTTTGACTTTGCTGCCCTCGCCCCTTTTTAGCCTAAAAAGGCTAAAAAGGGGCGAGGGGGAGAAATCGCAATGGTATCGCGCAAATTCATTGTAATTTCGACTCTAGTATGCACTTATGCATAAGTTTCTTCGTTTAACCGCGTTGGCATCGCCCCGCGCTTTCGCTCGGGAAACGCGGCCCGTTGGGCACGCGGTTAAACAAGTTGTATGCGAAAAATTGTGCATGCGTGCTTATGCCCTGAAATGTGGGTAATGATGAGGCTTTATGCCGAGGGTTTTGGCCACCTTCCTAGGGAGACAGTAACGATCCTCCGAGATAAACTCGGCGGCATTCATTCATGCCGATGGGGGGTGCGGTGTCATTGCGACAGGCGGTAACGCTACCTGGTCCTGACTAAATCCGATCGTCTGGAATTGTCCACTGCTGTTTTTCGGTTTCATTTGTAGATATGATGTCAGTTTCGCCTACTCAATCCTGAGAATCCGGATAGCCATGTCAGTCAAATCAATTCAAACCGCGTTTTTCATTATCTGCGTCTCTGGATATGCGTTTAGCGAAGAGCAACTCGACTGGTTAAGTTGGCGTGGTCCTCACGGGAACGGTAGCGCTGATTACGGATCCTATCCAACGCAATTCGGCGGGACGAATTATCTTTGGAAAGCAGAATTACCAGGTAAAGGATGCTCGACTCCAGTGGTATTGAATCGAAAGATTTACTTAACGGCACCCGTCAGGGGCAGTGACGCATTACTCTGCATCGACTTCGACGGCGTCGAGAAATGGCAAACCGTTTTTGGCGAGGAGAAAGCGGGCAAGCACCGAAATGGATCTGGCAGCAACGCCTCGCCTTGTTCCGATGGAAACGCAGTTTTCGTTTTCTTCAAGAGTGGCACGTTGGCAGCAGTTGAGCTTGATGGATTTATTCGTTGGCAGACCAATCTTGTTGAACGATTCGGGAAGGATACGTTGTATTGGGACCACGGTACTTCTCCAGTTTTGACTGAGAAGTATGTCATCATGGCCCGCATGCATGCTGGGGAGTCTTGGTTGGCAGCGTTTGACAAAGCCAGCGGTGAGATGGCTTGGAAAGTCCCACGCAATTATGCGACTCCTACAGAGTGCGATCATGGCTATGCGACGCCATTAGTAATCAAGCATGACGGGAAGGACGCCATTCTCGTTTGGGGCGCGGAACACATAACCATTCATGAACTGGAGGCAGGGAAAGTCCTGTGGTCCTGTGGCAACTTCAACCCTGACGCAAGCAAACTATGGCCGTCCATAGCGACGCCCGTAATGGTCAATGACATGGTGGTCATCGCTTATGGTCGCAATGATCGAGGGCATCCACGACTTCACGGTATTCGTATCGCGGGGAGCGGTGACGTGACTGAGACGAATCATATTTGGAAGAGAGAAGATGTTGGTACTTTTGTTCCAACCCCAGTAATTTACCAAGGTCAGGTGATTATCGTGCGAGATCGCGGCGAGATTGAGTGTCTTGATCCTGTTTCGGGCAAGACAGTTTGGAGCGAAGCCTTGCCAAAAGGCCGTGCATCCTTTTACGCTTCGCCGTTAATTGCGGGAAACATGCTCTATGCACCGAGAGAGGACGGAGTTGTCTTCGTTGGGCGAGTGTCGAAGGATAAATTCGAGTTTTTGTCGGAAAACGATATGGAAGAGGCGGTAATCGGTTCACCCGTTCCGGCGTCCAGTCGCATTCTTATTCGTGGCGAGAAAAACTTGTTCTGTATTGCTTCACCGTCGCCTACTAAATAAATTCAATCAAAATACAAAGTCCAAAATCATGAACGCTAGGGTTTTTGCAAAAATGTCATTTCTACTGCAGTTTTTGCTCGTCAGTGCCACGCTATTTTTGAATTCGAACTCACTTGCCGATGAGGGTAATCCGATCGCGATTCGCTGGTGGGGAAGGAACTCTATTTCCATCGAAACTCATTGGAACTTTGAAATTGCAATCAACCCTTTGGAAAACAACAAGAGCACGGATCTTTTTGTTCTGACACAATCCTTTACAAAAGATACGGTGGCGCTTTCAAAGAACGCATTCACTTACGACTTACGCGGAAACTCTACTTCCGCGGCCTTCTCAACTCAAGTGCTAGACCGGTGGCCGAATCAAGACAGAGCCAGTTGGAGCTCACTCAATCCTCAAGCAAAAGCTTCACCTAACGCCGTTCGTGTTACTAGCTTGGTCGAAAAGGGCAGGGCAATTCAATTGGAGGCAGATGGAATCCGAATGTTGTTTAGTGATCAGGTTAGCCTCCAATCGCTTTCCAACGAGCAACTTGAACAGTTCGGTAGGTTGGACATTTTGGCACTTTTGCCTATCGCAAATGATCCCGCGGAGATTGGTAGTTGGCTAGAACGTCTCAAGCCACGTGTCTTCATCCCGCTCAACCGAGATGAGAAACCGAAGGCCGGGAGCAACTTCGATTGGCTCATTCAAGGGTTGGGAAACAAAGTGGAGTTCAAGCGGATCGAAGGCAACACGCTTGCAGTGCGCGCAGTCAAAGTACCTGTGGAGCAAAAAACACAGCTTATTCTGATGGATGACATTCCTTGGAAAATGCCGAACGAACTTGCCGAACTCTTTCGTCGCAAGGATCTTGCTTGTCAAGCGTCTCAAGACGTCTTTGCAAAATTGTCGGTCGAGCAGATGAACTTTCGTCCGAGCAACGGAACACATACAGCACGCTGGAATGCAGAACATATGATGGGTCGCGAGTTGGGATTCTTTTCTCAAATCTATGCCGGCGGGGAACCAGACATAGCGGTGATGGATCTTAATCCAAAGCAAATGCCCCCCGACTATGTGGCTGCTCATTCGGATTGGACAGGCAAAGAAGAGGCTAGACAAATGGAGCGAGTTCGCCGATTCACAAGTCGATTCGCCTATTTACTCAAGGACATGCCGTTGGACAAGAAAGCACCCGGCAGTTTTTGGACTCCAAAGAGTCTACTGCTTCAGATGGACAAGCATTATTCGGAACACACTGCCAACGTCGTAAAGAAGTTTGAGCTCTCCGATTGGCCGAATTCAGTGATGAACTTGAGTGTTTGGCCTGATTTGGCGCCTGGTGAAACCGGCCGCGAAACGGGGACCTTGTTGGCAACGAAAGCAGGTGAGTTTAAGCCAATCGATCGAGTATCTGACGTACGCAGGCCAACGCTCGATGTTTATCCATCAAAAAACAATCCAACCGGCACTGCTGTAATCATATTACCCGGTGGCGGATTCACTTATGTAGTTCCCAACCTCGAAGGCTCAGAGGCGGCGGAATGGCTGAATGAAATCGGTATTACTGTTTTTGTCCTGCGTTATCGTACGAAAGAATCTGCGGCTCCAGGTGAACCGTTGTGGCAACGCCCCCTGCAAGACATTCAGCGTGCGATTCGGTTGATACGCCACGATGCACAGCGCTGGCAACTCCAAAGCGATCGAATTGGAATCCTTGGTTTTTCAGCTGGTGGCCAAGTTGGCGCAATCGCGCATTCGAAAGCAGATCATGCGACGTACGATGCAGTCGATGGGGTCGACAAGACCGCATGCAAGCCCGATTTCTCAATTTTGATTTATCCGTGGCAGATCATCGACGCAAAGTCGGGCGAATTACTGGAACCGATTCAGATTACCGACGAATCAGCGCCGGCTTTCATAGTCCACACGCACGATGACGCATCTAGTGCAATCGGTGCTGCCAAGCTCTACATTGCTTTGAAGCAACATAAAGTGCCCGCCGAACTGCATGTTTATCAAAACGGCGGCCACGGCTACGGAGTTCGCGAACGCCCCAATTCAGTCATTTCCTCATGGCCAGCTAGAGCAACCGATTGGCTAAGAATTCGTGGGCTTCTTGATCCGAAGAAATAGAACTTTGAGCCATCATTATTGCGTGAGATTGTCATTGGACAACGATTTACTCAAAGGCTGGTGGATTTTTAGCCAGCGAGCACGGCGGACCCAGTAGAAGCGAACGGGCAAAAACAGATCGACCACTTCATCCGAGATCAATAGACCGCCTAAAACAGGCAATGCCATTGGAGCCAGGATTTCGCCTCCGGTACCGGTTGCAAAAACCATCGGAAAAATTGAAATGATTGCAACGCCTTCGGTTAATAGCTTTGGTCGAAGTCGATGCACAGCGCCCTCGATTACGGCTTGTCGCAACTCTTCTAGCGATGCAATATTCTCCAATCCGCCTCGTTTCTCAATCGATTCTCGGAGATAGACGAGCATGATGATGCCTGTTTCCGTCGCCATTCCAAAACACGCGATAAAACCGACCCAAACTGCCACACTAAAGTCCATTGGCGGCGAGTTCCATCCATTCACGATCTTGGGAAACAGGTACATGAAGAATGCGCCACCGGCGAGTGCCTCAGGTACTGTTAGCATCATTAGTGCTGCATCGGCCAAGTCTCGATACGTTAAATACAGGATCAGAAAGATAAGACCGATAACGACGGGAAATACAAATCGCAGCGTCTGGGCCGCGCGAACTTGATGTTCGAACTCGCCACTCCATTGGACATGGACGCCTTCGGGCAGCGAGACTTTTTCCGCCACAACACGTTGTGCTTCGTCTACAAATCCAACAATGTCGCGACCTCTAACATTGAGTGTTACATAGTTCAAGAGCCGACCGTTTTCGCTCTTAATCATGGCTGGGCCTTCCACAATTTTAACTTCTGCTACGGCAGATAGAGGGACCAGGATGCGTCCTTGCGTGTAATGGCCAGGGGACGCAGAGTGCGTATCACTACCAGTTACATCGGCTTGTGTACCCAGGCTTCCACCTGGTGAGCCTGCGTCACTAGATCGATTCATAGAACGGCGGTTGGAGGCCGAAGCGCTCGAAGAATTGGGTTCGGCTCCGCCATTCATGCGTGACGACGTTGCCATCCCACCCGGGCTAATCAATAGTCGGCGAATGCTCTCCTCGTCGTCGCGGGCTGAACGCACATATCGAATACGAACTGGAAAACGTTCGCGCTTCTCGACCGTATAGGTAACGGCTCGGCCTGCAAGTGCCACTTCAATTTCGTTTTGGATATCTTCGACGCTGACTCCGTATCGCGCAGCCGCTTCTCGGTCGATGTCGATGTCAAGGTATCCTTTCCCCATAATAGGTGCGGCTATCGTATCGCGAGCTCCATTAAGCGGTTTTAGGACAGTTTCGATCTGCTTGCATACATCGTCGATGGTATCCAGATCAGGTCCAAAGACTTTGACGCCAATGTCAGTTCGGACTCCGGTCGATAGCATCTCTATCCGGTTGATAATCGGTTGTGTGAATATGTTGCTCCAACCGGGGACTTGAAGGACTCGCCCCATCTCATCGTCCACCAAATCACCCTTGGGGCCGGTTCGTCGCGGCCACAGAAATACACGGTCTGCGAAGGACTTCTTTGACTCGTTTTGAAGTTCGGCAAACGATACGATCGCATTCTCATCGCCCACCTTGCCGAGTTGACTTTGGAGCGAGTGTTCAGCCAATGCAGAAGTCTCATCACGGCGATTTGCCTCGCCTAGCATAGATTGTCCTTTGGCGGCTCGGGCAATCTCCTCGATTGCATACCACGTGTAGAATTCGACACCTTGATCGAAAAGTTCATAGTTTACGAGCCGAACATGATCATTCCATAATTCAGTGTATTTTTGCTCTACAGCCCCCAAGATAAGATCGACAAGCGTTTGCCTAGGGCGTCCAATCGCATCATCAATGGCCTGACGCATCCGCCCCAACCAATTCAATTTTACCTCCATAGCTCGTACCGGATCGCTCAGAGCTCCAATCAGTTCGCCATTGCGAACGGTTTCCATCACCACTTGCCGAACATCCTCAATTGCAGGTTTTGTCCCAATCCAAGGTCCAACTTGTTTCGAAAGATTTGCTTTCAACTTTTCAAAGTGCGAATCAGGATCAACTCTATCTGGCCAATTCCAATCGTCTGATTTCATTAAGCTACGAACGGTCTGTTCTACCGCGAAGTCGACTAGCTGACCACCAAGCGAACGTTCAAATTCTCTATATCGAAGCAAAGCCAGTTCGCGTTCGGTCTCGTCAAAACGTTCAAGTGCCTTTTGTGTGACGTCGTTTATCATCGACATCTCGTCATCCAGGCTCATAGTGGAATTTACAAAACCATATTTGCGCATCGAGGCAAGAACATCAGTCGATTGTTTCAATGCATCTTCAAAGCGGAGGACTCGCTTGGGCCACAGTTCTCGCGGTCGGAAATTGACGAATGTTTCTACCATGTCGAGTGGCGCTGGATCGGTCGGTGTATCGGCACGGCCCGCTTTGCCAATGACCGACTCGACCTCTGGAAAGCCTCGCAAAAGTGCGTCACGGGCTTTTAGATCGTCAGCGACTTGTGTTACGCTGGCTCTCGGCACGGTAATCGGCATATCAAGTGTGGTTCCTTCATCGAGAGCTGGCATAAACGCGACGCCTATCTTTGGAAGCTGGTAAGCCCAAAGTGCCACGATAGTCAACGATACAAACGATAGTAGTTGCCAATGCAAGCCTCGCGTCGACATTACTGTCAATGCAACGACTGACGCGAACACCAATAGGAACGTACTCCGCCATGCAACCACGGAGGCACCCTGACCTAGGATGGCCTGTAGTGGAAACAATCCTGCTGCAACAACGAGCAGTACTGCAAAGCTCCACATAACAAGATTGCGGCGAGGGAGTGCCCATGTGAGCAATGGCTTGTAGATATTGATGAAGTTGCGAACGATCCAATTCTCTTCTTCGCTACGCAATCGTCCGCGAATCAAAAGCGGAATCAGAGCTGGTACGACAGTTACGGAGATAATCGCTACACCAATCAGGGCGAAGCTCTTCGTGAACGCAAGCGGATGGAAGAGCTTTCCTTCGCGACCACTTAGCATGAATACCGGAATGAAAGACAGAAGCATGATCAAAACTGAGAAGAAGATCGGGCGACCTACCGTTCGGCAGGCAGGAATCACCAGATCTCGCGTGTCGCCCGTAACCGGACTATTTCCAAACTTCTCTTTGAGCGTGTGCGTTGCATTTTCGGTCATCACGATCGCTTGATCGACCAGAATGCCGATGGAGATCGTGATCCCAGCCAACGACATGATGTTTGCTTGTATGTCAATGATGCCAAAGACTCTCAGCAGCCACATCATAAGAAAAGATGCCAAAACGGCTAGCGGGAGTGTGATACAAATCAGCAGCACGCTCCGAACATGTGACAGGATGAGCAAGATGGCGATGGACGCGATCACCATTTCATGCCACATCACTTCGGTTAGCGTATGGATGGCACCGTGAATCAGTCTGGTTCGGTCGTAAGCGGCCACGATGTGGACCCCTTCAGGCAAACCAGGCCGAAGTTCTTGAATCTTTTCCTTGACGCTTTCGGTCACGTTGAGAGGGTTCTGACCGTGCCTCATTAGGACCACGCCGCCGACAACCTCATTGCCATTCTTTTCGTATACGCTGCGACGGAATTGCGTTCCTAGTTGCACTGTGGCAATCGACTCGACGTAGATGGGCGTCCCGTTCACTTCACGAATTACGGTTCGTTCGATATCGCGTTTATCGCGAAGCCAACCGATACCTCGCACTATGTATTCGGCGTTGTTCTTTTGGATGACTCCACCACCGGCAGGCATATTGCTTCGCGCGACTGCGGTATAGAGTTCGCCCAGCGTAATACCAAATGCCCGCAATGATTCGGGGCGCACATCGATCTGGTATTCCGCAGGCATGCCACCGACGGTCGCGACATCTGCGACCCCTTTTGCTGCGTTCAATTGTGGTGCGATATAGAACTTATTGACGGCCCAAAGCCGCTGTGGGTCGATCGGCCGCGTCGAGTCCGTTTCAACCGTGTACCAAAATATTTGTCCTAAAGCCGTTGCGTCAGGAGCTAGATAAGGAACCACACCGGCTGGCAGGTAGGTTCCCGCTTGGCTAAGTTTTTCGGTAACTCGTTGTCGAGCAAAGTAGAAATCTACGCCATCTTCGAAAATGATCGTTACCATCGAAAAATTAAATTCAGACGATGATCGAACGGCACGGACCCCAGACAGACCACGCAGCTTGTTGACCAAGGGATATGTCAATTGGTCTTCGATTTCGCGAGGACTTCTGCCCATCCAATCAGCAAATACGATGACTTGATTCTCACCTAAATCTGGAATTGCATCGATGGGCGTTTGGTAGAGTGCATAGACCCCTGCAACTGTCAGAATCCCAGTGAAAACTAGCACAATGAAGCGGTTTCGGATCGAGGCTTCAATAAGTTTCTCGATCAAGGCTGAAACTCCATGTTTACAGGGCCCTGTCCTAGCAATTTGTTAACTTTGCTCAGTGTTTCTTTCGGGTTTTCCGTTGCGGACTTTAGACATCCTTCACAACAAACAAATACCGGCTTGCCGTCTAACATCAACTTGATCGGTACACCCATCGAGCCGAGTTGGCTGTCCTCGATAATGGGACACATTCGTTGTTGTTTAACCAAATGCTGGTCCTCTTTGGATAGGGACTCTATTGCCGCTCGAATCGAGTCGACCTCGCTTTTCGGCGTCGAGGGTCGAGCCTGAACAACCCCATTGCCTGATTTGGTACCACTACCGCTTCCGCCAAAATAGATGGAGCCAGCAGCAGGATTGAGCCGTGTTTCCGCATCGATCAAGAACGCCCCAGAGTTAACGATTTTGTCGCCCGACGTTAACCCACTCGTCACTGGAAAATAGGTGGACTGATTCGAACCGGATAGTTTGGGGCCAACAGTTACAAGTACTCCTTCAAAGACACCTTGAGATACCTCACGGTAGACAATGGTTTGTCGACCAGTTTCGATTACGGCACTCTCAGGGATTGCGAGTACTTTTCCTTCGGCAAGTTCCGATTCGCCGTTGGGTGTTTTTGCAGCAGCCTCGCGAAGAGCAGAGACTTGATTTAGTGGGACTTGTATCGAAATCGATGCGGTCATACCAGGTCGCAATTTATGACCTGGATTCTTCAACTCGAAGCGAACCGTTACTGTTCGTGACTGCTGATCTACGTGTGGATACACAAATGCCAGCTTCCCTTGAAATAGTTCACTGGGAAATGCACGGGTGGTCGCAGTCACTGAAAGTGGCATTACGTCTTCCATGTTTGGCATATGGGATTGCTGTGTTGGCAGGAAAACCATGTCATCTTCGTAAACTTGGGCTTGGATCCAAATCGATGATAGATCTGCAATGTCGTAGAGGGGGCTTCCCTCATCCACGTACTGTCCTTCTCGCACATACTTACGAATCACATGACCGCTGATGGGAGACCGAATTCGCAAGTGACTGTTGGCGATTCCAGTCTGCAAGATGGCGGCGATTTGATCCTCGCTAATCCCAAGTAGTTTCAATCGTTGCCGCGAACTTGATACCATCTCAGTGCTGTTTCGCCGTTTAGCATCGAGCAAATTCTGAACGGTTACGTTCAAATCTGGGCTGTATAGCGACGCCAATACATCTCCCTCGGAAACCATTTGCCCCGTTTCGTTTACAGATAGTTCGTCCAAACGTCCTTTAGCGCGTGCAGAGACGCTTCGCATTCCTCGTTCATTAAACTCCACGAAGCCAACTGCCGTAATTTCCTTTGTCAACTGGATCGGCATGACTTCACTTGTCTGTACGCCCGCCAAGATCATTCGATACGGTGTCAACTGAACTCGATTCACAACACCGGCTGGCAACGCTTCCTCATCACCTGCTTCTCCCTTTTTGCGTTTCGACAGCGGCATGAAACAGATCGGACATTTTTCTTTTGCATTGTTGCGAACCACCGATGGATGCATGGGACAAAAGTATTCGGTGTGGCTATTGGCAACAGATGACACTTTGTCTGGCCGGGTCCATTTCTCGTAATAAGCTACAAGGGTTTCCCATTGCGTAACCACGAAACCAATGGCAATCAAAATGGCTACGAATCTAAGCCGTGCCAAATTGACAAGTACGACAAAATCGAACCACCACCAGGCTCTCGCGAGGCTCCCCAGTTCTTTCGGTGCGTGAAGTCCACCTTCATCAGGGATGTCGACAATTCGTTTATTGTTAGTTGGGAGCATGTTTAATTTAATTCTCTATCGTTTCCGAAACTACTGTTGGGCTATTGCTGAACCACCGGAGAGGAATGCGAAGCTAACAACAGACAATACTGCAAACGAGATTGACTTGGACATTTTCTGAGTTCCTTTTGTTGTTTTGGATTGGCCGACGAACTCCGCCTGGAATCGTTCATACCGAACCCGAAATAGATCTTAAGGGAGGATTGCAAGTATGTTGGGAGAGGCCAACATTCTTGACAAGCGCAGGGCACGAATTCAAAGTATCGACACAGCATTTAAATCGACGCGGATACGAACTCTTATTCAAGCAACTTGCGTTAGATCACCTAAAACGCCCTTTGTGCAAATCGCCAAATGGCGATACAATTGCACAAGGGAACTGTATTGATCAGGAACGGCGACACGCAGAAAGACATGTCGCAAATGGAAGAAATCAGATTAGACGATGGCCGAGCAGGACGATCAAGTCTGCCATTGCAGGAGGGCCTGTATCTGTCCAAACCCTACCCAGTGATGTGCTGCAAACGAAATGCACGGATTCCAACAGATTGAATGCGTCCATCGATCGATTTAGGTCCGGAACGTCAATCGCATCGATTGATATTCGACTAGGACCGCCTAACAGTATGGGGGTGCAGCAACAAGATTTTAAAGTGCATTGGTTGCCACCTTCGCTGACCGGCATTGAATCGCCTTTACAGCAATCACTCGTTTCACTTGAGTCACAGCAACACGAGTGTAACTCTGCCTTCGCTCCAGTTTCCTGACAGTCAATCCCCTTCCGGACAAAAGGATTGCTAACCATTGGGCAGTAACGGAGTACACTGCCATTGGAGCAACGACAACCAATTTGAGGCAACCCGCTCCAAGCCGCAATCGGCATCAGAAGAAGGATTAAGAGTTGCCTAAAACGGATCACAATACGAAGTCTACTTTACCGGTGTGTTAGAATTTGACTCTACAATTTGGTACCCGATGTGCAATGCATGAAGACCATTCTTTCCCCAGCTTCGACTCATCTACCATAGCAGATCTTACGAACAAATACGAACTAGGTTGATAAAAATCGGTCCCTGAACTGGGACTTTTTCCAATTGCTGTTCGATTTGGTGGGCTTGGAAAGCCAAACAAACTCGAATTCGAGCATTTTCTCCCAGTGTTTGCGTTTCCACTTCGACAACGCATCTGAATTCGTAGAGTTTGCGGGCAAATCGATGTTTTTGCATTTTAGCTTGTCGAAAGGACGATAACGATAATGCCGAAAACTTTTGGCATAGCGTTTGTGCTGGCTGTCCTGCTAACCCGCCAGCGCCACATGAGAAATCGTTCACGGAGAAGAATGTGTCGCTGTTTCAACGTCGCGCAATCTTTCCCGAATTTGTCCTTTGCTACTTGCTCGTCGGTTGCAGCACACCGCCGAAAACTTTTCTGCATGCGAAAAAGATATCAAAGAGCGTTGCATTTGAGCCAACAACCCAGTATCTCGCTCCAGTCCCATCCGCGTTGGAATCGTCGACTCAACTAATTTCGTGGCAGAAAAAGGACAGCGATTCTGAAACCACTTCGTCGTTAGCAACTGTTGACTTAGCAGTTGGCAACGTTCTTGACGTCGACACCTTGTTAGCAGCCGTGCATGCTCGTAACCCATCGTTGAAAGCTGCACAGGCCGCTTGGCATGAAGCATTGCAGCGGTACCCGCAAGAGACATCGCTTCAAGATCCAATGCTGCAGTCGATGATTGCGCCAGCAACTCTTCCATCGAATTCGTCAGTCCAGTCTTCCTATTATCTTGGTTTAGCGCAGCAAGTTCCGTGGAGCGGCAAACGAGATTTGAGAGGACAAAAAGCGCTGTGGGAGGCGAACGCCAAATCATTGGACTCGAAAACGGTATTGCTTCAACTGTCGTCCGCAACTCGTCTAGCGTTTTTTGATGACTACCTGGCGCATCGTGAGCTAGAACTCAATCGCCGGAACCTGGAACTGATGCAGGATTTTCGCAGCACTGCAAAATCCAAATATGAGGCAGCCCAAGTCTCACAACAAGACCTATCTGCGGCAGATCTTGAACTGGTAAAACTTCAGCAACAAAAACTAGATTTGGAAAAGTCCAAACAAATTGCAATCGCTCGAATAAACACTTTACTTCATCAGCATCCAGATGAACAATTGCCGCCACCGCCGAAAGAACTTGACACCTATACGGATTTACCTGAGATCGCCACATTGCGAGAAAATGCCATTCAAAATCGGCCTGAGCTTGCGGCACTATCAGCCCGAATTCAAGTCGAGAAAAACGCGATTGCGCTCGCTTTGAAGGAGTACTATCCCGATTTTGAATTTATGACCCGATACGATTCATTCTGGACGGACAGTGTTCAACGGGGCCAACTTGGAATGAACATGAACATTCCGATTCAAAATGATCGACGAGCAGCGGCTGTCCGTGAAGCGCAGTTCCGTGTTCAACGAATGTGTTCGGAACTTGCGGCACAACAAGACGCAACCAATGAAGAAGTTCAGATGGCTTTCGCGAGAGTAGAGTCCAGTCGAAACACGGTTATCTTGTTCAAGGACAGAATTTTATCGATCGCTGAAGTCAATCTTGATACAGCTCGCGCCGCTTACATTTCAGGATCGATTGATTTCCTCAGACTAATGGATGCCAGACGCCAAACGACGGAACAGCAGATCGGATATCAACGAGCACTAACAGAATACCACCGCAGCGTCGCGGAACTCCAACGGTCGATTGGGAATTGAAGTTGCGTATGGTCATTCGTGCGGCTTATTTTAAGCTGATCGTAGTAGTCAAGATAGCGAATCTAACGGACTAATTACGCCGCTGCTTACCCACGACTTAATCGTTACGTCACTGCGGGATTGGCTGACGCGCAAGCAGAAGGAAACCCGTAAAGGCCGGGCGGAACTAAAGCTAGCCGAGCGTGCATCGACGTGGAGTTCTGTTCGTGAGAGCAAACTTTACCACCATTTGGGAATGGCTAAGTTAGCCTATGAATAGGGTCGAAGCGTTTCTCGCACGATCCCGCACCACATCAGTCCGTCCAAAAATAATATGAAGTTTTTTCTTGACAATTGCTGTTGCATGGCAGTATATTGCCAATGGCAGTAGGTTGCCACAAAGGCGACTAATGCTCAGCAGGCGGAAAATACCTAGGAATTCGTCAAAATGACGATCTCGTTTAACAGGGTGAAATATGGCAAAGAAAAAGGCTTCCCGAATTGAGTTGGGCGCTCGAGAGCGTCAGATTCTCGATGTGATTTATTCGCTCGGTGAAGCGTCGGTTGGCGATGTCCATGAACGTCTGCCAGACGCACCCAGTTACTCAGCTGTCCGAACCATGATTCGTTTATTGGAATCCAAGGGATTGCTGAAACATCGTGAGGAAGGAACGAAGTACGTCTATAGGCCGACTCAGTCCAAAAATACGGCGAGCAAGAAGGCTCTTAGCCATATCGTAAAGACTTTCTTTTCCGGCTCGCCTTCGGATGCAGTTGCGGCGTTATTCGATTCGGAAAATCTCTCGCGCGATGATCTCGACAAGATCGAAGACCTGATCAGCGAAGCTCGAAGGGAAGGACGATAATGTTCATCTCCATGCTCTTGGTCGACATTCTGGTCAAAGCAACGTTCATCGATTAGCTCCATTCCCTGCTATTTTTATCTCAATCAACTCGAAGCGGTGGTCCCACCAGTCAAGACGGACCAAGAAGGACGTTTTACGATGCGAGGTATCGGAAGGAACCGGATTGTCGATTTGACTGTGAGCAACGAAAACATCGAATCAGAAACGATTCATGCTCGCACTCAAGACGGTGAGTCAGTCTCGATCCCATACCAGTTCGAACGCCCCAGTCGTTCAAAGTCAAAAGATGACTTCGTTTACTTCTCTCGCCGCTTCACGCATGTCGCCGTTCCTTCGGTACCAATCGTTGGAAGAGTTACCGATATTGAAACAGGCGAACCGATTGCCGGCTGCGTTCTGCACGGAAGCTACAATCTTGAGCACATCCGTGATACGACCGATGCAGACGGGCGTTTCCAAATAGTAGGGATGCCGCTCGAAGATGATCATTCACTCTATCTTGTTCCGCCGAAAGGGTCATCGTTTCTCCAATGGGGAACTCGTCTGAAGCTAAAAAACCTGCGAGATCCGCTTACCCTCGACGTTCAGCTGCGTAAGGGCGTAATGCTCTCTGGACGCGCGGTCGATGGAAAGACAGGAGGGCCGATTTCTGGAATTGTCAAGTACCACGTACTTGCAAAAAACCCGAATCTCAAACAGTTCAATGGCGTTCGATTTTCTAATGATCAAAGAGTTCGCACGAGTCACGACGGAAGCTTTTCAATCCCCGCAATTCCAGGCAAAGGCGTTTTGAGTTTCTTTGCGATGGATAACATGAAGTACCGGCGCGCTGCCCGCAATCTGCCCATAGGGACGATGGTCGGCTCGCCGGAGTGGGAAGCAAAAGTCTTTCACACGCTGCCTTACATTCTCGATAAAACAGACGTTCATTTTTATAAGGAACTCGATGTTCCGGAATCGGGCTCGCTCGTCGTCGATGTCTCGTTGAACAGCGGCGAAACGATTCGCGGCAAGGTACTCGATACCAATGGTGCACTTGCAACGGATGCCATTGTTTGGGGAACCGCTGAGTGGGGCGGATGGGATAAGGCATCTGACGGCCGGTTTACAATCGACGGCTACTACGCCGACAGCCCGCGAAAACTGTACGCTTACCAGCTATCTTCGAAAACATCTGCCGTACTGAGCTTGAGCGGTGAGATGACGTCGGGAGTTGAAATCCGTTTGCAGCCTGCTGTGACGTTGCGGGGGAGAGTCGTTGGGGCCGACGGCATGCCGGTCAGCAATATCGTCCTAAATGGTGCGGGCGTGCCGTCCGGGAATTTGAGTGACGTCGATTTTCGACTGGCAACTGATAAAGATGGCTGTTTCGAAATTCCTGGACTGGTTCCTGGCGAATCGTACACCATTTACGGAACACATCGCGATTTTTGGAAAACGATCCTCAAGGACTTTGCTGTTGAAGGTGGCGCCGTCCAAGATGTTGGAGATGTTTCGATCACGGATCAAGGCAAGCCAGCGCCGAAATCGGCTATCGGCTCTGACCCAAGCAAGCAATCACAATCGAGTTCGACATTGATTGCGGCTCAACAAGTACCGATTGAAAAAGCGAAGGAACCGACACTTCAGCCGACAAAGAGTAAAAAACTTGTCTATGAAGGGACCGTTGTCGATCCGGAAAAAAAGCCGATTGCAAATGCTAAATTGTACTTCGTATTTTATCAGAACGAAAAGTTCCCCGATACGAATGTAAAACCGTTGGCGACTACGGACGCAACCGGTCGATTCAAATTTGAAGTCGATCCGGATGAATACGGTCAACTAGGCCTGGATTATGACTGGAAGTTCGCTTCCCTTTTTGCCTCCAAGAAAGGTTGGGGCGTTGGGACTGTACCTTCACTGATGTTCGAAACGAGCGGAGCCATGACCACAGATCCTCGGTTTGCAATAACTATGGCTAGATGGATCTTGATGTTTGGAAATGACAAGACTTTGAAACTGGTCCGCGACGACCAACCGCTTGAAGGACGCATCGTTGATTTAGATGGACAGCCAGTTGCGGGGGCATCAATCCGTGTGAAAGAACTTTGGTGGAATGATTCTGGTACGCTAGATGAATGGGAAAAGGCCGTCAAGCACGAAAAGGCAGACTACTATTCGGTTCGAGAAACGGTTCCACACCAACACAATGGATACCAGATGGCTTCCGTCGTCCCGCCTGTTGCAACCGATAGCGATGGTCGATTTACCATGCATGGCATCGGGAACAACCGGATCGTTGAGTTGATCGTAGGTGGACCTACCATTGAAACGGTGCTCGTGAAATGTCGGACTCGAGACGGCGAGAAAGTTGTTCTAACGCATGAGTTCAGGAATCGCGAAAAATCGCAGTTGAATCCAGGCGTCCCCGATGATGTTTACTACCCTCGCAATTTCACCCATGTTGCGGCGCCTTCGGCACCCATTATAGGTCGAGTTACGGACGTAGAGACTCGCGAACCGATTGCTGATTGTCTTGTGACTGCCGGTCGTTCATTTACATTTACAGGGAGCTTCAAATCGCACATCGCTACTAAGACGGATCAAGATGGGCGATATCGACTTGAAGGCCTACCGAGCAAGGTCGGATGTCGATTACCGGTTCCAAATTCTTTAACTGGAATCGCCAGCAAGGAGGTGGCGGCGCCATCGACCTAGTCATGCACCTAAG
>JAYTVL010000236.1:0-21957 GCA_043744075.1 Pirellula sp.
AATAGGACTCGTGGCCTCGTCCACTACAGTTCGTCCACTACAGCTCGTCCATTACAGTTCGTCCACTACGATTTTGGGAGTAAAGCATGAACAAACGGAACCATCTTCGCCGACTTGATCGTGAGTACTATCAAGCGGACGCGATCGTGCATTGGTCGATCGCGATGCATGACCGCAAGGAAGGTTGGTTGACTGCTACGTTCCTGTATCGCTTTCGCGAATTGATGACCCATACGATGTTCCGATACGGACTTGCGTGCCCGATCTTTTGCTTGATGCCAGACCACATGCATATGGTCTGGATGGGGCTATGCGAAGGCAGCGATCAACTCAACGCGATGAAACATTTTCGCACGCGATGCGATGATTCGCTGCAACGAATTGGTTTTAGGTTGCAGGATCAAGCTTACGATCACGTTTTCAAAGATGAAGAACGTCGCGACGTGGAGTTTAAAAGCGTCTGCGAGTATGTCGCTCGAAATCCGGAGCGTGCGGGTCTCGCGGAAACCGATGAGTACGCATCGTACGGATTCACGGGCTGTCTTGTGCCCGGCTACCCCGAACTGCGCCCATTTGATTCCGACTATTGGGATCAACTCGACAAGATTGTCTCGTTCCTGCGGAAAGACGGTCTGATGAGGACGTAATGGACGAGGCCACGAGTCCGATTGATGACACGCTTAAACGAAGCGCGAAGGACTCGTAGCCTCGTCCGCTACAACTCTTTGACCAGCAGCCAGGGCTGGCCCTCGCGAAAAGTTAAGCGTTGTTTACTCACCTGGATTTCCAATTCGATCTGGTTAATAATCAGGGGAAACGCCGACACCGGGCACTTTCCACTTGTAACATTTACCATTCTACAGCCCAATATTTTGCTCGTCATTTCGAAGTCTAAGAAATCACGATTCCAATTCCCTGGAAATTGCAGTAGAGAAATTGATAATGAAAGAAGCTGTTCTGAACCAAAGTGGAGTTGGTCGCAGATGAGCACACAAGATGTTGCAGCTTTTTTTGTTTATGGGACCCTCAAAAAATCATTCCTTCGTGGTGGACTCTGGCCGCGAAAACCAATTCGAATCGTGGCCGGAGTCATTCAATCGGATCTATTCGATTTGGGGCCATATCCCGCTGCGTCACCGGGGACGAATTGGCTTCTTGGCGAGATCTGGGAATTCCATCAAGAGGATATGGACCCGACCATCGCGGAACTGGATCTTATCGAGGGATACAATCCAACTAGGGAAAAGAACGAGTATATTCGGCGGATTGTGACCGTTGAATTCGTTGGTCCCGAGCTAACACCGCAACAGATGCGTGCCTACGCATATATTGCAGCCCAGGCAAAACGACTGGAAATCGCACGCAAGATGATGCCCTTCTTGGAATTCATGGGTAGACCTGTGGCGGCCTGGCCCGACAAGGGAGCTCGTGTCCCATCAAGTTTTTCGGAAGAATAGCGGTTAGCACAAGGTACGCAGATTAATTGACACTTCTCGCTGATCACCACTGGCTTTAATCACTTTATGCCGAGGGTTCTGACCACCTTCCTAGGGCGATAGTAACGATCCCCCGAGATAAACTCGGCGGCATTCGTTCATGCCGTCGGCTTTATGCCAAATGGCACCCACTTTGAGCCGCAACGCGCTAGCGTGCGGGCTGGAAGGCTAGTATTTATTTGCAAATCCGGCCCTCATGCTAGCGCATTGAGGCTCAAAATCTACAAAGTGAGTGCCATTGGGCTTTATGCCTCCAGTCATCCGTCCCCCGAGTCTTGCTCGGGGTTGCGGTGGAGTTCGGCGAGAAGTGTCGATTAAATCGCAATAAAAGAAAATCATTTTTTTTCCAGAATTAGTGAAGCGCGCAGCAGGTGTTCCACGCAGTAAATGGTAGCGGCAACTTCGGATGTCTCGATTGGCGAAAGTTCGCATAGCCTGCGATCGTCAATGCTTTTCATGAAGAGTTAAGCCCCCTTCAACCAAGCCATTTTACGTAGCGATTTGTCCGCACTTAGCCTTGCATAGTGAGAAAAAAGAATGCCTCTTCGACTAAACTCGTTTGCGAAATCCGTTTTGCCTCGCATCAGAAAACAAAATCAATTGCGCCGAAGTATCCGCTTTGAGTCGCTCGAACCCCGAATTTTGCTATTCAATGGTCCGCTCATGTCGGATGAGTTACTCGGTTCTAGTACCGAGTATCGATCTTTCGCGACAGGCGTGGCCACCCAGACCAATGGAGGCAGTCATTTATCGCATCAAAATGCGCTCTCTACGAATGCGACCGCCGGTCCTGTCGGCCTACGATCGGGTGGTTCGAGTGAGCAAGTGATTTACGTAGATTTTGAAGGAGCCCCTTCAGTCAATTATCGCGGGCCAATTGAGATTGAAAGTATTGACGTACCGGCGTTCGCTGCACCAGCCAGTTTGAAAAACTACGAAGAGACGATAAAAGAAACTATCCTTGAGTCGCTAAACCATGACTTCGAAGGGTCACATGTTTCGTTTGTCGCGACGCAGCCACCTGCCGATATCGACTTTTCTACGATCTATGTGGGAGGAAACGGATCTGCATTCGATAAGCATGGTTTCTACTATGGCTTGGCAGAACAGGTTGATCATGGCAATCGACATCATGACGACAATGCTTTTGTATTCAGCGATATAATTCCGAGCGGTGCAAAGGATGCTGAAGAATACGGACTAGATTTAGCAACGGTTGTTTCCCATGAAGCTGGACACCTTTTAGGTTATGAACATGCACACGAAGACCCGCAGAGCGATGATCCGCTGGCTCCCGTGGCATTCAAACCCTACACGCACATCGAAGTGGCAGTCGACGTTCGACGCGATTTAATAGCAGACGGGAAAGTTACAATTGCAGGGCGCGAGTACAGTGTCCATCCGCGAGTGGTAGAGGCAATCAAACAGTATCCGGCTTTTTATTACGGCGGTGCTGGGGATGATGCGTTTCCAGACCTGGTAATGGCACAAGCGGTTTTGCATCCGGATTCTACCGGCGTTTGGATCGGGCATTTCTTGGACAACGCTTGGGCTGTTCAAGGAGGAACCGAATACTCGCCCTCGGAGCAACTGCAGATCCTGGCTTTCGCATATGGCTACGCCACACACGGTGCAGGTGATGTGTGGGGCCATACGCTGGCCAACGACTTTACAGACGGAGTCTGGCCCGACTTCGGGAACATTCTGGATATCAGCAATGAGTCGGCAAGACTGAATCCGATTCGGCACCTCATTTTGGAAGGATACTCCAACGACGCAACTCCGGGTTACGATGGAGTCGCGTTAGTCGACGGGAGCGACGATGAAACAGAACGCACCCGACTGCCGGACGGCGACGTAAGCAACGACAGCTCAGCGCCACGTGATATCGACTCTCCGCACCGTTTTCTTTTCGAGACGACGATCAAGAATTTGCCCGACTTGCCTGGTCATAAGGAAGATTTTCTCGCCCAGGTCACGTCCAACGTTGCTGCACGGATTGCCGACTTGAACAATGGTGTGTTTCCGAGTTCGATCCGCAGTCAGTTGCAGGGTTTGGTCGAACCGCAATCCCCGGTCTTTCTTTCCGGACCCGCGATAGTCACTACGCTCCCAGGTGGTAACACCTGGAAGGTCAACAGTGACTTCAAGGAACTGATCATCCGATCCGAAGTCTCAGCCAGCGGCGATAACTTGCTTGGCGTCTACGAACATGTTCAATCGCGTGGTCCGGTCCTAAATTTCGTCATTGATTTGCGCAACACTCTCGTCCGCTTACGGGCCGGCGAAGCGAATCCAGCCAGCTTGCCTAATGACCCATTTCAAGTTGAAGTAGATCGCATTCTAGGTGCGACCAAAGCCCTTGCGAATGGCGAAGACATTGATACCGATGGACTGTTCGATGACGTGAAGGAGCTATCCGCGACGGTCATCGACGTATTCAAGGCCCTATTCCAACAAATCTCCAAGGGCGGCAAGCCAACGGATCAATCGTTCCTGACGATGGCATCCGCATTCGGTGCTGCAGGAAATGGGAATACGGCTGGATACTTGGAGTATTGGATCGAGAGTATCGATACGACGCTGGAGAATTGGAACCGGTTGGGGCAAGCGTTTACAAAAGCATTCTTTTATTCACAGACCGGTCGCAATCTTCAAAATCAAGAGGGACTAAGCTCGGGAATTGATGCCGCCAATCCTGATTTCCCGGACGAACGCGGCGAAGCGGAGACAGACGTCAAAGTTTTGGATCGATTCCTGAACGAACTTGAGGACCCCAACGGTGATGAATCCACTGACGATTCGTTCTTGAATCAATTCTTTATTCCCATGCTCGGTATGCCGCGCTCATTCGGGGAACTTCGGCAAGGGTTTCAAGAGTTTGGTGACGAACTGGACGACAAATTCCTAAAACCTCTGGACGAGCTGATTGGTGACATACCCAACCCGCTCACTCCGTTGGTCGATTTTGTCAAGGAGATCGTGGTTGACTACCTAAAGGACTTTGCCGAAGACGTCGTTAAAAAAGCATTCGGAGTGAATATCGATTTCCAACTCATCGAGTTCATTTTTAATGTTGGGCCATCGAGCCTCTTGGGTGTCAAGAGCATCACCATCAACGGCCAAACACTTCCGTTGTTCAAAGAATCGGACCAAGCGCGGCTCAATGAGTATCTTGGTTTCGAGGGGACCGACTACAACGTTTCGATCGACCAAAGTGAATTCAACGCGTTGCTGTCCAAAGCCGACGTGAAAGGCGTGACCTTTGAGTTCTACCCCAACGCGAGAGGGCGATTGAAGGCGAATGCCGAATACGACAAGGCTAAATTCGCTCCGTTCGCCAACTCCGTTACAACCAGCAAGATATTGCTATTGCAGGAGAACTTGGTCAATGAAACGCCCGTCGGTGGTTTGCAGCCTAAGACGCTCAGCAAACTCTTCTCGGATCTAACAGGCCAAAATTACGATTTTGCCAAGATGAACCTCAACGGCAATCATGGCGGCAACTTCATGACCGCAACAATGCCGAATGTGCTCGACCCTTTTGGTCAGTCCGTTAGTGCGCTGGACCAGTATACGGCGCCTGTCAGTTCCGATCTATGGCTGAGCTTGATTGACGCCGACCATCAGTGGCGGCAGGACGGTCGTTTTGCATTACAAGATCAATTCCGTTTCCATGAGACGGGGATCGGAGACAATGCCACAGAATGGCTGTTTACGGGGCTAACGCCAGGGGCTTCTTACAAAATCCAGACCGACTGGCTCGTCAACGAATTCCTCACCGACCAAGGCCGGTCGCTCACATCGCGTGCCGCACGTTATGAAATCTTCACGGGCACGAGCTTGCTTGGAACAACCGATATCGACCAGGGATCTTTCGCTGACGACGAGATCGTGATTCCAACGGACCCTAACAGCTTTGAAGCATCGGGACAAGCTTGGGAGAATTTGGGGACCTTCACTGTTGGCGTGACCGGTTCGCTGCGGGTTCGCCTAGGGAACGTTGACCGAGCGGCGAATTTTAGTGCAGCTAACATCGCGAGCAGTGTGATCGACGTTGGGGCTACCGGCCTCGAAACGGGTCAAAAAGTTGTTTACCACAAGGGGACTGGGAGTAGTGGAAATCTGGTCGATGGAGGTGTCTATTTTGTCATCGCTGTGGACTCGAGGCACATCCAACTGGCCGCTACGCTGACCGAAGCCACTCGGACTGACGATGCGGTCATTCCGAACCCGACGCCCATTCCACTTTCACTCGGAGCGATTACCGGCAGTAACCATTTTCTATCGGTGGGCGCATTCGTCGTGGCGGGGCGTGCGAGGCTAGTACCGGTTGGCATTCCAGGTCCAGCAAAGATCATCACTAATAAGGATCCTGGCTATTCCGAAACCGCACCGAGCAAGTTAACCATGCTTGCCAGCGGCGTGACGATACTTAACAATCGAGTTGTACCTCAGTCACTGCTGGACGTGATGGCAACCCAATTCCACGAGAGCGATTCATTCTTCACCGATCGCGACTTCAACGATCTAGAAGGTCTCGTAAAGAAGTTGGTTCCCTTTCCATTGGATACAACCGACCAATTACCAGCCGACGTCCAAGATCCCGTGTCGGCTTTTCTATGGAACCAACTTTCAAGTGCGAACCAACAATTGTTGATTGGTTTTTTGAATGATGATGCGGAAGAAAGCGATGTTGTTTCGGCGTTGGTCAACAAGTTCAACGACCTACTAAGCGGACCATCCATCTTCAACCCACCGACTGATCCAGCGCGATTCAGCAACGTCACGCTGCTCGCAGAGACGGGTGCCCTACTTTCGCCGACAAGTCCGACGGGAGAAAGGCTTGTCCGACTGAATCGCCTATTGCTCGAAGATGCATATCGCCACGAAATCGCTCGCAGTTTGAAAAGTAGCTTTGTGGTTCAGGTCGTAACGCCAAGCGTCGAGTGGCGATTGATCCGCTTGGATAAGGTCAATGCGGAAGACGGCAACAAGGTTGTCTACGGCGAACAGTACCGCATCGTCAACGAGCGTTTCAACTTTGAGATTTCGCAACAATGGCGAGGCACGCAGTATCCAACAGGCAAGGGGAATTTTCCGCTCTGGGAGAGCAATCTGCTTCGGCCCGTGTTTCGCACGTTGTTCACCGATTGGCAGAATGGAAAGAATTTTCCGGCCGATAATTTTCCAGATTTAGGTGACGCCACGACGCTCGATCCTAATGTTTCTTCGCCGCCTGCTACAATTGCGTTTGGCACGTTTCCCGCATTCGTGCCCTTCCGTCCAACGTTAGTAGCGCCGGCGACCGGTACGCTTGTTGTTGACGGCGACGATGTGCTCAACCTGGTTGGTACGTTGACCTTTACCAACATTGTTGGCAATGGTGATGCGACTGTTGACTCGCTGGTTCTGCATGTGATCGGCGATGTGATTCTCGAGGGCTTCGTCGGTGGTGGCGGGCTAAAGAATATTACCATCATCGCGACTGGATCCATCACGTTAGCCGACAGCGCTACTATCTCAAGTCGGCAAGTTGCGACGCTGGCCAATCACTGGGACGCAGCTTCGACGGCGAACTCTGGCAACGTCACGCTCGAGGCATCGATCATCGATGTTGGATCGGGAGCAAGCATCTTGGCACATGCGACGGGACTTTTTGCTGCTGGAAACGTAACGCTAACGGCAGACGATCAGTTCGACGATTTGGGGAACGCTTTCTCGATCCCAAATTATAAAACCATCACCACGGAAGCAGCGATCGACTTGGCGATGGACGCTCGCGTGACGGGTGGCAATGTTACACTTCAAACAACGGCGGTGACAAAGAAAAAGCCGAATCTTGACGTCGATTTGTCGACCCCGACGAGGGCCGTGAAATTAGCCGATGTGGACGGTGATGGAGACAATGACCTCATTGTTGGGACACAACAAGGCGGAGTGCTTATCTACAGAAATGTCCAGGGCAAGTTCGAGGATACGCCGCTGGCCATCGAGATCGATCCCCAGTTCGTGACTTCCTCGCTTGCAGTCGGTGACGTCGACGGCGACTCGGATATCGACATCGTGGCCGGAAACCGAGGACAGGCTACGAGGCTGTATCTCAACAACAGCACAGCCGGGATTGGGACGTTTGCGCCAGGCTTATTTGCGCTTGGCGTGAACGTTGGGCCGGCGCGGGATACCATGGCGGTGGCACTCGGAAATCTGGATTCTGATACGCCTCTGGAGCTAGTGGTCGGCACAGACAGCGGCGGTATCTTCGTACATCAGTTTGCAGCGGGCGCGTTTAACTCGGGGGCAACCCTCCAAGGGGTTGGGTTCAATACATCCTCACTAGTGTTAGGGGACGTTGATAATGACGGCGACCTCGATATGGTGGCTGGCAACCGTGGCCAATCCAATCGTTATTATCGCAACACAGCGGGCACACTCGCCTTCGCGGCAACCGTCGGAGCGGCCGTCAATACATCGTCCCTGGCTCTCGGAAATCTTGACAACGACGCGACCCTCGAGCTGGTCGTTGGTACAGACGGAAGCGGGCTTCTGATCCATCAGTTTTCTGCGGGAGCTTTCGGCGCGGCCACAGTCATTGACGGCACGAGTCGCGCGACGACCTCGCTTGCGATTGGCGACCTTGATCTCGATGGTGACGCGGATCTCGTAGTTGGCAATCTGGACCATGCCAATTTGATGTACCTCAACTCGGGCGGCGCAGCCTTTGCCGCTGCACGAGAAATCACCAGCGACGTTAATCCGACACGAGCGATCGCGGTCGGCGAAGTTGGGGGTGACGATGATGGATTGGATGTGGTGGCAGGAAACTATCTCAAGCCCGGTCGGCTCTACCACTGGGAAAAGTTCAGTTGGAAATTCACGACGGACAACATTACGTCCGGCTTTACGGCTGACGGATACCGCATCGGCCATGACATCGGAGTCGAGTCGGAGGTAGTAGACGATGCCAAGCTGATCGTGCCGCTCAATATATCCACAGACGCCGCCGTATTTGTATCCGCTGAATCGGAGGCAACCATCCATGTGGCAGCTGGTGTATTGATCAACGCGAGCGGTAACGTGACATTGAATTCCAATTCGACGGCCATCGTCGATATCTCGACGCAAAAGAGCGGCTTCGGAATTACATTTGGCAACACGTCTCCGACCGCCGAGGTTACGATCGCTGCCGGTGCGACGATCAACGCAGCGGGCGACCTGCATATCGCCGCGTTGGCCAACAACGACCTCAAAGTCATCTCGTTCATTCCCGGCGTCGGCGTGAGTTCGAATGTGTCGTTTGGTTTGGCGTCCGCTCATTCGACCTCGCTGGCCGATATTCAAAACGGCGCGATCATCAACGTCGGTAATAGTACCGACATTCGAGCCGAAAACCAAAACAAGTTCCGCAATACGGCCAGTGCGATCGGTTTCGGTACTGCGGAAGACTCGGAAAATGCGATCGGTGCGAGTGTGGCATTGTCATTTTTCCAATCCAACGCCAAGGCCAGCGTTAGCGGTATGGTAACTACCGGCGGCAATCTGGACGTCCACTCTTCGTCGCTCAACGATATCAACGTTACTCGAACTTTTGCACACGTTGGTAGCGGTTCATCACAGCAGGAAGAAAAGGAAGAGAGCGGAATCAAGGCGACGGTAAAGGGACTTCTTTGGGACCAAGTCATCGCGTTCATTGACGCGCATGTGCCGCTAGCTGGGGAAATCGGAGACGCCAAGAGCGAGATCGAGCAATACAACGTCGACTTTCAGAGCAGTACGCCGAACAATCAATACGCAGGTGCGATCGCACTGGTGACCAGCGACAATAACGCAACCGCTTTGATCGGCAATGAAGCGTGGGTAACGGTAGGCGGAAGTCTAACCGTCAAATCGGAAGCGGAAGACCCATTTCAAGTTAGCGCGTCAGGCAATGCGGGTGCGTTGCGGCCCGCCGGTGAGCGGAGCGTAGGAGGAGCACTGGTCTATTCCAAGGCCGCCAATCAGGCCAACGCCTTTATCGCTTGGAACGCGACGGTGGACGTCAGGAACGTTCTCGAAGTTCACGCGACCGCCAACTTTATCAGCCCAGTTGACCCGATTCAACTTGCATTGGCCATTGGCGGCTTTGGCGACGCTACTCAGACCGAGGCGATCGGCGGTGCCTATGCCTACGCATCCGCCTTCAGCAGCGACGACGACGCTGATAAGCCTTCGTCGCTCCAGCAACAACTCGAACAGCCCACGAACAACCTGTTAGATCACGTCCTGAGCGAGGAAGAGATCGGAACGAGCTTCATTCATGCTGGCGGATCTGTTGAAGGGGGTGGTGCGGCGATCGCTGGCGGTATAAACCTGATGTTCACCTACAATTCTGCCGATGCCGGGATCGCGTCGCAGGCTCACATCAATCAGCGGTCGGCGCAGCTTTGGACGGGACCGGTCCGTACCGTTCTTCAGGACGTACTAGTAAAAGCTGACAGCTCGATGGACGTGGTCAACTACGCCGGCAACCCATCAGTTCTGAACGTAATCAAAGATGAAGCCAAGACCGCAGTTGGTGGTTTTGTTGATCTCATCTTCACCCAGAACTTTGCGAATGCGCATATCGACGACTTGGCTCTCGTTTCAGCGGATCGCGACGTCGTCGTGACCGCTACGACCGACGTGGACTTGACAACTGTTGTCATGGCTGGAAGTTTTTCGAAGAAAATCGGCGTCGATGGTGCGGTCATTTCTGATCGTGTCCGCAATCAAACGCGGGCTTACATTGAGGATCGAGCCGTGGTGGACGCTGATCGCAATGTGGACATAGATGCGCAGAGCGACGTGAATGTTGTCTCGATTGCGCCCGCGATTGCGATCAGCGGTCAAACGGGGGTTGGCATTGGAGCAGCGTTGAATGAAGTTCGCGATCGCACACAAGCCTTCATTGGCGACTCGCGCGAGGACGTGGCACCAGGCGGTTACGGTGGAGAGCTTGGGTCGGTCCATGCAGGCGGTAATCTATCACTTTATGCGCGATCCAACCCTCAATCTTGGAGCATTGCGGCTTCAACTGGCGTTGCTACAGGGACCGATAAAGGTGGTAGTAGCTCGACCGGCAGCGTTGATTTGGGTGGCGGCAGTGCAAGTACCTTTGGACTAGGGCTGTCCGGCTCGATGGGGCTCAATTGGGTCGATCAGCTCGCAGAGACGTTCATCCGCGATAGTGTGACAGTAACGGTGGGTGGCGATCTTTCTTTGGAAGCGGAAAGCAGTCCCAAACTCATTTCGGGTGCGGGAGCTTTCGCCTTCGCTGACGGGCATTTTGGCATCGGTGGAACCTACTCGCACAACCAGCTCATACAGGCCACAAGGGCATACACCGAGCATGCAGATATTCACGCTCACACATTCTCACTAAACGCCCATTCGAATAACACGATCCTGGGCATTGCGGCCAGCGGTGCCGGTGCCAAGGGTGATCCGGCAATCGCGGGCGGTGTGAATCTGAATCGGATCAATCAAGAAACGCTGGCCTACGTTGGTGACGGAACGAACTTGAACGCTACCAACGTGTCCGTATTGGCAAACAATACCAATCACTTAATTCCGATTGCGGGTGCAATTGGGATCAGTGCCGGAGGTAACTTCTCCGTGGGTGCCAATGGAGCGCTGGTATTCGCCGATACGAACGTAGGTGCCTGGATTGGAGCGGCGGATAAAAAGTTCGATCCAACCGACAATGCGGTCCTAGAAGAAAATGATATCGTTACCGAGGAGCGGATACAGCTCAACGATCATCATCTAACGACGGGCCAGCCAGTTATCTATCGCAATGGTGGCGGTACGAGCATCGGTGGTCTGGCCGACGGAACCACTTATTTTGTGATCAGGTTGGATGCCAGTCACCTTAGCTTGGCCTCAAGTTTAGTTAACGCGAAGAAAGGAATTAGCATCGAGCTTGACGATAGTGTGGCCGAAGGCAAGGAACATCGCTTGGAAATCCTCAGCTCGACGGATGTGGCTGCCACCGGCGACGTCAACGTAGTTGCTGAAAACGATGTGGACTTGATCGCGGTCTCCGCATCGCTTTCGATCGCGACCGGTGGTGTAGGTTTTTCGGGATCGGCTTCCATCATGAATCTCGGTCAGTCGGTCGAGGCGTATATCTCTATCGGTTCTCAGGTAACTGCGAACGGCAATGTCCATCTGGTCGCTGATGACGATACGAAAGTGGTTGTTGTAGCTGGCTCTGCAGGTGGCGGCGGTAACGCAGGTGTGGGCCTGTCGTTTGCAAGCCTAAAGCTGGACCGTTCGACGCTCGCCTATATCGGACACGATGCGGTTGTGACCAGTGGCGGGACAACGGGATTGAGCGTCGAGGGAATCAACCATGGATCGGTTTTTACCTTCGCGATTGGAGGCGCAGGTGCTGGCTCGGGAGCGAATGCGATTGCAGGAACAGCAACCCTGACTCGCATGCACGAAACAACTCTGGCTCATATCGATGAGAATGCGACGATTACGGCACACCGCGCTTCTTCGCCAGGCTTGTCTAGTATTTCGGTCCACGCGGAGAACAGCACCGTACTCAATAACGCGGCAGGTGTGGCGGCGGTCGGTGGCAAAAGAGGAATTGGAGGTTCGGTGGACGCAACCAAGATCGAAAAGATTACGCGTGCGTTCGTGGCGGGTGGAGCTCACTTGAATGCCGACAAGAATATCACGGTCTCCGCCAACTCGAGCGAAGATGTTTTGTCCGTAGCGGCTTCGGTCGGCGTTTCTGGATCCAGCAGCATCCTAGGTGCCCTATCGGGGTACAACCTGGACGTCACAACTCAAGCTGTCCTTGGCGACAACCCGTTGGATAATTTGGCACCGCTTGCGCCAGCCGTTGTGCATGCGGTTGGAAGCGTGATTGTCACTGCCGACGACAAAAATGAAATGGACTTCATCGGCGGCGGAGTCGGTGTCTCGGGTGGAACGGCTATCGGTGGTGCCGCTTCGGTTGCTGTCATACGTAAGACAACCGAAGCCGTCATTGCTCCGACAGCTCAAGTTGCCGCAGACGCAGTTGCAACGATCAGTCCCGTCACGGTCAACAGTGGCAAATTCAATGTTGCGTTTCCGAATGTTGTATTTGAAACCGGCCGCGTTCAAGTGCCGACGTTCCAATCGAGGGACTCCGACGCCGATGGTCAAAACGATTTGGCAGACTCCAGTATCGTTCACCCAAGGGTCGTTACCAACGCAATCGAAGCGCGTCGAGGAGTCATCGTTACCGCGACCAATCGTGACAACGTCGCGGCCATCATAGTCGGAGCAGGTTTGGGAGGCGGTTTTACATTTGGTCTTTCGACTCCAGCCGCAATCTTGCGAGTGAATACAACGGCCAGGATCGGCGAAAATGCTCAAATCAATACCGGCAATCAGAACATCGCAGGTAGTAGTCAGTCGGTATTAGTCGCAGCGGCTAGCGACTATTCGCACCTTGGACTTTCTGGCGCGTTAACGGCTTCTGGTGGCGCCTCCGTTGCTCCGGCTGGCAACATTGAATCGACTCAAATGCATACCAGTGCATCGATCGGCGAAAATGCGGACGTAGCGGCTAAGCAGGATGTGATCGTACAAGCCAATGCGACGGAAGATTCGCTTTTGCTAACGGCTGCCGGGGCTGCCTCGGGCGGCGCCGGGGTGAGCGGTTCCGTCGCAGTATTCGCGCTCAACAACACAACGTATGCTTTTGTCGGCGCGGGAGCTGATGTGGATGCAGGCGGAAATGTTGTCGTGACAGCGTCCGACATAACCGACCTGGACACGATCGCCGGAGCGGCAGCGTTGGGAGCTGGAGCCGGGATTAGTCTATCGTTGGGTGTGAACGTCATCCATAAAGACACGCAAGCCTTCATCGCCAACGGTGCCAGCGTGGATGCCAGGGCCAACTCGACCAACGTGACCGTGTTTAATGATGTAGGGAGTTTGACCTTATCGACGACGACCACACGCGGCGTCGTTGTTCAAGCTTATTCGAAGGAATCGTTGCTGGACATTTCGGCATCGGGTGCTGGTAGCGCAGGATTTGCCGGAGCTGGTGGCGTGAATGTGAATGTAATCGATTCGGACACATCGGCCAATATTGGTGATGGCGCGAACATCAATTTGGGTATAGCAGGCGAAAACGGATTGCAGTCCGTGTCTGTCATCGCTGGCAACGAGGTGGACGCTCGTTCCATCGCAGGTGGGCTAGCGTTGGGAACGGGCGCACTCGCAGGAGCCGTTGACATTGGTGTAGTTCGAAATGACACGACTACATTTATTGGCTCAGGGGCAACGGTCCAGGCTGTCAACGACATTGTGGTGAACTCGTTAGCCAAGGAAGATGTCAACAGCCTCGGAGTGAGCGGTGGACTTGCCTTGACAGCGTCATTTGCAGGATCTGTTGCCGTCTGGGCTCTGGGTACCAAATTTGATTCAACCTATTCTGACGACAATAGCACCACCAATAGTTTGAGCCAGAGTGGGTCATCGATCGATCAACAAGCTGCCAGCGGTGCCTCCGGCATTAGTTCGCTGCTTCAAACTCGTTTGAGTAATTTTAGTGGAGTAAACAGTACTACGCCGGTCCCAAATCCGACCCCGAAATCTCAAATCGCCGATATTCTTCGGGCTAGCAAAGACTCGATAGCAAACGATACGTTGACAAGTTCGCAGATCACTACCGACTTGTTTAATAGTGATGACGCGACTGGAACCGTGGCCGAAGTTCGTGCCGGTGCGATTCTTTCAGCTGGCGACGATATCAGCGTCCAAGCCAAGACCAATGTTGACTTGAATGCGTTTGTAGGTTCCGCATCGATCGCTGCGATTGCCGCAGTCGGTGCATCGGTAACGGTCGAGCGAGTTCATTTAAAGACGGATGCATTCTTTGCCGGAACGGTGGTCAATGCAGACGATGTCAGCATTCTTTCGAGATTCAATAACCAGACGCAAGGCAGAAGTTTTTCTGGTCAAGGAGCACTTGGTGGGGCACTTGGCGCAGCAGTGACATCAATTCGCGATGACAGCTCGACGACCGCTCGCGTGGATGGTTCGAGCGGCACGAATGCCTTGATTCAGCAAGCCGGTGCGGTGCTTGTTGAGGCCAAGAGTATCACAAAGCTCGACGGATCGACTGGACAAGGCGCACTTGCTTTGGGCGGTGCAGCTGGTGTGACCGTAACGAAATTGGTCGCGGACGGAAACACGCAAGCGTTGGTTGGAGACAATGTCCATATTGGCGGTCAACCGGGAAAGACGGTCGGAAGTCTGTTGGTCGACGCGAATGCAAATACGACGGCCACCGCCAATGCCAAAGCGTTAGCGGCTGGAGTTGGAGGTGCTGCAACTCTTAATTTTGCGACGGCTGAGGTCTTCCCAACGGTCGAAAGCTCGCTTGGAAACCGAGTCTCTGCATCGAACTCAATTATCAGGGTCAGCGGCGATGTGGGCGTTACCGCCGTTTCGAACAGCGATGCGAATGCCGATCTATTTGGCCTACAGCTAGCAGCGGGTGCAGCGCTCGGATTCAGTCGATCGACAGCCACCGTCGCGCCTGACGTCGAAGCCGCGATTGGCCGCAATACAACGATCGACGCTGGCGGATCCGTCGCGGTCCTCGCACAACATAACAAGCCGACCGTGCTCACACTGCCGGGCGGTACTACGATAACAACCGAACGAGGCGCAACGGCAAGCGCGGAAGCGGGGGCGGCTGCGGCCATTGCCGGCAATACGGCCCGCGCGTTTAGTGAGTCCAGTCCCATCGTCGATGCGCTCGTCTACGACGGCGCTTCGATCACTTCCAACAGCGCCGTCACCATTATTTCAAACTCGACCAACAATGCAAACTCCGTCGGCGGTTCCCTTACGATTGGGTTGCTCGGTGCTGGTGGCGTCCAGACCAACGCGGATATCGCTGGGATTGCGAGCGCGGGCTTGAAGAATAGTTCTGCTATCAACGCCGCCAGCTTAGACGTACGGTCCATGTCGATTGATCGCGCGATATCGGAAGGTCGCGCCGCGACGGGAGGAATCATTTCCGGCAATGCAACAACTGCCAGTGCCTCGATTACGCAAGGCACACGTCCGGGAAGCGGAGTTGGCGGCAATTTTGGCTTCCCTAGAACTGGCACGACGAAACCCAATAGTTCTGTATCCGCGATGGGATCGACGATCCAAGTGACTGGCTCCGTAAGCATCATAGCTGACCAAGTCGCCGACGCGGACGCATTCTCCAAGGGAACTGCGATTGGTGGTCTGTTCGCGGCCGGTAAATCACAAGCCAGTATTCTTGTTACTCCGGCAGTGAAGGCGGAAGCTGTTAGCTCGACAATTGTTGCGACTGACAGTGTCAATATCCGGGCAAACTTTGGCGATGGAAGCGGGCCGTCCGTAACTGCCTTCGATACTCTCGAAGCGGAAGCAATGAATGGAGACGAAATATCCACTGCTTATGCTAAGGGGTCGGGTGGCGCTCTGGTTGGATTGATCGGATCGGATGCGACGAGCACGTTCAAACCGCGTGTGGATACCGAAGTTGGGCCGGCGGTTACGATTGCTGCCAGCACGGTATTGATAAAATCCGAAGCAGATAGCAGCACCGTTGCGATTGCTCGGAATGTGACCGGCGGCCTTGTTGCTCGAGGCAATGCGAATGCGCTGGTGAACATGAAAAACTCGATCACCAGCACCGTGGTGGGTGGTCAAGAGTTTTCGAGCACGAACATCCATTCCAACGGCAATTTCACCTTAGCCGTTGAAACCGAACAAAACGGCGATGCCTTTGCAAATTCCCGAGCCGTTGCGGCAATTCCAATCGCTAATGCCAATTCGACGATTATTGGTGACTACGACATCGCAGCGTCCGTCGGTGAGAATGTCGATATAGAAGCAGGTGGCACGATTAAGATCCAAAGCTTAGTTCAAGACGCAGACTTCGGATCCCAGACGACCAATTTGTCGAATGATCGATTTGGGGCCAACGCGAACGCCGATACAGGCGGACTCGTGGCCGATTCCCATGCGAACTCGACCACCAGGCTAGGAACCGCAGCGACGCCAGCTCAATCCCTAGTCTCTCTCGGAGCGTTCTCCACGTTGAAGGCACCGACAGTGATACTCACTTCGGACATCACCGGCATCGACGTCAAATCCGACGCGAATGCGCGAGCCGCAGGAGCGGCAGTGATTGTAAGTTCAAATTCGACCGGTGAGCTACACAGCGATTCCAATGTCAAATTGCGTAGCGGGTCAACTATCGACGCGACAACGACCAGAATTGAATCGCTCCAAGGCACCGGCTCAGATCTCAGAATGGAGGTCGAATCGACTACGGACAAGGACGGAGTCTTTGGAAACCCAGCTTCACTCGTCACCATACGTCAAGACTCGCTTTCCAAGATCGAAGCATTTAATGCAGCCAGCATACGCACTAGAAATCTTACCGTTCGAGCCGATACGGATGTCACCCAATTTGACGCAACGGCCATTGAGAACGGCGCGTTTCGGGAAAATTCCGGCGGAATTACTTCTTCGTTCGATCGTGATCGAAACATTGTCTGGAACGCCGATGTGTATCTGAAAGGTGCCAACTCACCAAAGCTCATCGTTGAAGCCAATGGAGCTTCTGATGCAACTGTAACAACTGCAGTCGGTGTGACGATCAACGACACCGACGGCGTTGGACCACTTGACACAGGAACAATCGGCAATGTCGCAGCTCCAACGATCATCGTCAACAGCATCAGCAACACCAGCGCCTATGGCGATGTGCTTTTTGAGATTCCGCTGATCAACGCGGGCGAAGACGCTACCATTTCAGGTAGCACGGGCAGTTTCATAATCGATCGGGCCTTTGACGACATACTCATTCAGAACAGTTCGAACAAACCTCTGCAAATCGGCAGTATCAACGTCATCAACCTAGCTGCGCCCGATGTCGTGATCGATGTACCTTTCAGTACTCAGCTTAGCTTTGACGTCTTCCAAGACTTTGGAGACACCAACATAACCATCAAAAATACTTCCAGGAGCGGATCGCCGTCGATTACGCTCGGTGGAGTCATCAACAATCCAGTCGGAGTAACATCTGTCGATTCTGTTGGCGGCATCGTTCGATCGGGTACTGGGAAGATTGTGACCAATGTTGCAACGCTGAATGCTGACGCAGGAAGCATCGGAACGACTGCCTCGCGAGTTCCGATCGAGATCATTGTCAGCGACGGTCGACAGGAAGATTTGAATGTCGCCGCTAGCGGATCGATTGCTCTGGATTTGCTGGCTCGAGTTCGACAACCGTCGACAAGCACTCCTGTTTCAATCGACGCATCCAATATTGTCGCGGCGAACTCTTCGGCAAACCTACAATTGCACGCCAGCCTCCAAGAGATTCAGGCTCCGTCGACGCTACCGCTGCTAAGAGTCAATGAGATCAAGCAAAGTGATATCACTTTGGTTGTATCGCATTTTGAAAATGATGTAGCGAATCCGGCATTCGATCGTGGTGCCCTTGGGACTAGCACAACTCCTACGACAGTCGCCAGCACCTGGAGCCTCGATCTGATCAAAGGATCTAGCATCGTCGTCAATCTTCTGGCGGTGGAGCTCACAGCAGCCAATGTCGGAGTCAGTTCCAACACGGACGTCGGTGGAGGAACGATCGACGTTGCCACAAATGGGGACGTTACGTTATCAGAAACGACCGGTCCCATGCGGATCGGAGCAGTTACGACAACACGCGGCAATTTAACGTTGAATTCGAACAACTCGATCATCGACGCATTGTCGGACGTAGTTGCCGACGTGGTAGGGGCCATCGTTAGTTTAAATGCGGCGACCACGCTCGGAACTGCAACTGTAGCAGTCGATGTGGATTCGACTTCACGATTGAACGCCACTGCTGGCGGTGATATTTCTATTGTAGAAACAACTGGCAACATGAACCTTGGAGCGGTCAGCAGCAGCGGTGGAAACGTAACGCTGACGGCCACCTCAGGCTCGATCCTCGATGCTCTGTCCGATCCCGAAGCAGACGTTGTCGGCAACAGCATTACTCTCGTAGCGAACAATGCAAACAACAATCCAACCATTGGCACTACGACAGATGCACTCGAACTGAATTCAGCGGTTGCGGTACCGGGTTCGGTCCGAGCCACATCACGAGGAAGTTTGTTTGTGTCGGAAACGTCCGGTAGCATGACTTTGGCTGAAGCCCGCAGTGCAACTGGTAACATTCGCGTCGACGTGCCGGACACTTCGGCCCCTGGCAGCGATTTAATTCTTGCCGCAGCCCAGGTCATCGCGACAGCAGGTACCGTCCAACTCAATGCGGGTGACAATTTCAGTTCTAGCACAGGAACGGTTGTTCAAGGCACGGCTGTTACTGTAGCCGCAGACTTTGGGAATGCAGACCCGGGTGTCGGCAGTACCATCAATGCGGCTGGAACGTTTATCGGTCGACCGATAACCTTTTCGACAGGAGTCGATGCCGATACGATTTCTCTTTCGCAAACAACTCTTCAAGGCCCCACAACTGTCAATGCAAGCAACGGCTCGGACATCATCAACGTCGATCGCATCGCTCCGCTGACAACATCGATCGGTGGCGTCCGCGACAGATTGACCTTGAATATCGGCTCAGGTGCAAATCAAGTGAACGCTACGGCTACACCGACCGGAAACTACTTTGCAGACATCGTCGGGGGAGTTCGAGGCAGTGGCAACATACTGACCGTAAACGGAACGAGTGGAAACGATTCGATGTTTCTGAATCCGAGTCAGTTCACTGTATCTCATTTAGGAAATCCCGCTACGGCAGAACTTTTCGGCATGGGAACGATGATCGATCAAGTATCGGTACTTGGGGGAGATGGAAACGACAGCCTCGGCGTAGACTTGGCTTCAGGCAATTTGAACCTTCTAAACGGTGTAAATTATGTTGGCGGCAACGGTGCAGACTCGATCTTGGTTTCCGGCTCGACCTCGGCAGATACCTTTGAAGTCGATGCAACGAGTGCGACATCTGGAACGCTCCGAACCCAAGTCGCTGGCGGACCATTCTCAGCCCCGACGACACTGACAAGTGTCGAACAGGTTTCCGTCAACGGCTTGGCACCGACGACCAACCCTGGCGATACGCTGCGGATCGTAGATTCCTTCGTTGGACTCCCCGTGGTTCCCAACGGAAGTTTCACTACGCCGCTCCCAGTGACGTATACCAACATTGAGCAGCTTGTTCTTGGGTCCTTGCCTGTCGCGGTCAACGATCAAGTAACGACGAACGAGGACACCGCAATTGCCTTCAATCCGTTTACAAATGATTCAGGACTGACCGATCTGCCATTAACCGTAGTTTTTGTGCAGTCCACCAAAGGCAACGTGGTTTACCGCGACAACGGCACGCCAACCATTCTTTCGGACGATACATTTCTGTTTACGCCGCTTGCCAATTTTTCCGGGACCACTCAGTTTCAGTATACGGTTCGCGATGCCAACAATGACCAATCGACCGCCACGGTCACGGTCACGGTCAATCCCGTAACCGATGCACCGATTGTCAGCGCGACCAATGTTACTGGTTTAGAAGGAACGCCTATTCAACTGGTTGTAAACGCAAGCCTTGCGGACACGGACGGATCCGAAACACTCGATGTCTTGTTGCACAATGTGCCGAGCATTGCTTCGTTCGTGAATGCGTCTAACGTTGCGATCGGTTCTGATTTGGGGGCAGGCAATTGGCGAATCAATGCGGCCGACTTGAGCAAGCTGTTCATTGTTGTTAAGGACAATGGCAGTTTCAACTTGGTTTTGGAGGGAATAGCAACCGAGTCGGCATCGCGAATTTCGGTAGCTCGATCTGCTAATTTCACGGTAAGCGTACAAAACGTGGCTCCCCAAGCCACAATCATGTCAGCCCCTGACAAAGGAACGCCCGGCGAACCAGTCGCAGTTCAAATGGCTGCTGCCGACAAGTCCAGTATTGACCAAGCGAGTGGTTTCAAGTATCGAGTCAATTGGGGCGACGGTTCCGTTCCCGATACGGTTCAAGGGATCATTACGCCGACGCTGAACCATGTTTATGCCAACAGCGGTAACTATACGATCACCATCGCTGCAACGGACAAGGATGGGGACGAAGGATCGGTAGCCACCCATTCGATTCGCATTTCTCGCACAGGTCTTGTTCCTGATCCATTGTCCCCGGGCCGCACAATGCTGGTCGTCGAAGGCACTAGCCAGAATGACTCGATCGAGATTGACACGCGAGAGATTGGAAACAACGAGGTGTTGGACCTCTTCCTAAATGGACTGCGGACTGAAACATTTGCGATGCCAACGAGCCGAATTGTAGTTTATGGGCAAGCGGGCGACGATGACATACGCATCGATGACGATGTCGAATTGGATACATGGCTATTTGGTGGTTTTGGCAACGACACCCTCCTAGGTGGATCAGGGAATAGCATCCTTGTTGGCGGTGGTGGCGACGATTCACTTCGAGGTCGTTCCGACAAGGATATTCTCATAGGTGGCCGCGGCCAGGACCTTTTGTTTGGTGGAGACGACGACAACATTCTGATTGCTGGGTACAGCGAGGTAGAGGGCAACGAAGCCATGCTTTTGGATATTCAACGCGAGTGGACTTCCAATGGTTCGATGAAAACGCACGTCGAACACCTACGCGGTGACTCGATCGGAGGACTCAATGGTAGCACGCTTTTGCGTTCCATGTCGGAGCCGAGAAATACGTTTGACGACGCTGCGGTGGACCAGTTGTTTAACGACAAGAATCACGATTGGATCTTTGTCAATTCCGATAACGGCGAGGTCGATAATTTCGATAAGGCAAAGTACCAAGACGAACTCGATTCAGCAACATCGGGCTTTTCAGCGCTGAAGCTTTCGACGGACGGGGGAAAAATTGATAACAGCTCTGTCGAGGAATCCAAGGAAAACTTGGCAAACGAGCCAAGGTTCTATTCCGAGAAATTCGTGTTCGACACCAATGGAGACGGTTCCATTTCTCCACTCGATGTATTGACGATTATTAACCACCTTAACCAAAACGTAGGTGGTCCGAACCTTGGCGGAGAGGAACACGATGAGCGAACCAACGATTTCCTCGATGCAAACGTCGACGGCTCGGTTAGTCCCCTAGATGTCCTGACCCTAATCAACTATCTGAATTCGCGATCGCAAAGCGGTGAAGGAGAGTCTACTTTGTCGACATCCTTTACTTTGCAAGGCACTGAATTGGAACTGTTGCGAACCAAAAAACGGCTCGGACGCTAATACGGCGCGAATGCAACATCGCGAAGCTGATGTTCTAACTCCCCTTCTCCTCCTCGGGAGGAGAAGGGGAGAAGATATCTCAAGATTCAACTCGCCGCATTGCAAGATTACCACCAATCGAACGGTACAAAAACCTCACTTCGAATCCGCAATA